>JAVSMU010000001.1:2668970-2733130 GCA_032027045.1 Truepera sp.
GCGGAACTCGAGTCCGCGGCCCGCCGCCTCGCGCGTCCTGTAGCTAGCGCCCGATGAAGATCTTGATCATGTCCCAGGCGTCGTTGAGCAACGCTTCGCGCTCAGCCGACTGCAGGGCGAAGAAGAGGTGTTCCTTCGCTTCCGGGCTCGGGTAGATGGCGGGGTCATCGGCCAGGTCGGGGTCGATCAGGCCGTCTTCGAGCGCGACGCGGTTGGGCGTGCCGAAGGCGGTGTAGTTGGAGATGTCGGCGGCCACCTGGGGGTCGAGGATGTAGTCGATGAACACCTCGGCCAGTGCCTTGTTGGGCGCGCCCTTCGGGATGGCCAGGTTGTCGACCCAGAAGTTCGTGCCCTCCTTCGGGATGACGTAGGCGTAGGTGTCGCACTCGCACTCGTCCATGATCTGGAAGATGTCGCCCGAGTACTCGACGACCACGTCCGCCTCGCCCCGCGCGAGGATCTCCTGACCGTCGTCGCGGGCGATGTACACGACGTTGCCGCCGTGGTCGATCAGGTACTGCGCCGCGGCGTCGATGTCGGCCGCGCTCTCGCTGTTCGGGTCCTTACCGATCATCAGGAGGCCCATGCCGATCATGGCCGAGGTGTCCTCGAGCCAGGCCACTGGCCCGTCGTAGGCGAACATGTCGGCCCACGAGGTGATCTCGGGGATCTTCTCGGTGTTGTAGCCGATGCCCACCGTGCCCCACTGGTACGGAACGGTGTAGTCGTTGGCGGGGTCGAACGGCAAGCCCATGAACTGCGGGTCGAGGTTGACCATGTTGGGCAGCATGGAGTGGTCGATCTTCTCGAGGAGGCCCTCGTCGATCATGAGCCTCACGATCGAGTCGCTCGGCACGACGATGTCGAAGCCCGGGTTACCTTGGCGCAGGCGCACGAGCATGTCGTCGTCGCTGCCATAGGTGTCGTACACGACGCGAACGTCGCACGCGGCCTCGAAGTTCGAGATGGTGTCTTCAGCTACGTATGTCGCCCAGTTGTAGACGTTGAGGGTCTGGCCCGCATAGCCGGCGGGGCAGGTCCAGGCGGTCTGGGCGTAGGCGGCCGAGAGGGCGACCGCCGCCAGGCAGGTGACGAAGAGTTTGCGCATCTATCCTCCGAGTCGTCGAGTACACGCGCCGCGGCAGGCTGAAGCCCCGTTGGCCCCTCCAAGCTCGCGGATCAAGCCGAAGGTTAGCACCCGGAAGAAGGGTCCGCGCGCCCTTTGCTTGGTGTTCGGGGTGTTCGGGCTCTACCCGTGCCTCAGCGGCCGGTCCCGCTCACCACGCGGTCCATCTGCGGATCGGAAAGCACCCGCCGCAGCACGTTTATGAGGTGCGCGTCCCAGCCGACGAAGTAGCGCGTCCTGGAGCGGCGCGCCGACAGGGCGCGGTGAACGGCCTGGGCCACCTTCTCGGGGTGGGTGCCGTGCTCCGCCGCGAACTTCGCGCCGGCCACAAGGTCCTGGACGAGCGGCCCGTAGTACTCCTTGGACTTAGGCGGCATGCGGTCCATCCTGTCGAGGCCCTCCACCAGCGACTTCTGCCAGATGGGCGTGGCTATGCGTCCCGGCTCCACCACGGAGACGCGCACTTTGTAAGGCAGCAGCTCCCGCCTGAAGGCGTCGGCCACCGCCTCGAGCCCGAACTTGGAAGCGGCGTAGGCACCCAGCAACCGCGAAGCGATGAGGCCCGAGACCGACCCGACGAACACGAGCCGGCCCGGACGCTCGCGAAGAAGTGGCATGAACGCTTGCGCCAGGCCCACCTGTCCGATGACGTTGACCTCGAACTGAAGCCGCAGATCGTCGAGAGGCAAGAACTCCATGGGGCCGGCCACCGCGATGCCGGCGTTGTTCACGAGGCCATGGAAGTGGCCCCCGTTCAGCTCTTGGTTGACGAGCCGCGCCGCCCCCGCGGTCTGCTCCTCGTTGGTGACGTCGAGCTCCAGGATCCTGAGGCGCTGCGCCGCCGCGCCCGCCTCGGACATCAGGCTCTCGGCGTCCGCCGCGGAGCGCAACCCCGCATAGACCTTGTAGCCCTTCTCGAGCAGGAGCAACGTGGTGGCGCGCCCGATGCCGGTGGACGCTCCCGTCACCACGACTACGCGCTGGTGGCTTGCCTCTTCGACGCGCGGCACGACGACATCCTACCAGCGAGCCGAGCGTGGCCCCCGGAGAATTCACGGCACGAAACGGCGCCGACGCATTCGCGCGGCGTCGGCGCCGGTACTGCCTTGGTTACCAGCTTCCGGGCCTCCGGAACCGGGGGGCCTCCCGGTGTCATCCGAAGAGCATTCTTGGCCTGCTTGGAGGCCCGGAAGCTCTACCGCGGTCCGGGGCAGGTGCCTCGCTCATCTGCACTACCCGGCGAGGCCCTTCTGCTGCCTACGCCCCTTCCGCTTACGGCCAGGTTACGCCGACCACGACCCGCACCGCCAGGGACGTCCGTCCCGCGCCGGCGCGCTACTGCGCGCGACTGTACTCCTCGAAGGCCCGCCGCGCCTCCGCGGGGAAGGGTGCGGGGCGGTTGGAGTCGTAGTCGAACCACACGGCGACCGCCTCTATCTCGGCGGCCGGTTCGTCGTCGGCGTGAACGACCTGCCGCATGGTCACGCTGCTGGTGCCGATGCGCTCCACCCACGTCTCCACCCGCACGCGCTGGCCGAGGCGGACCTGGAGGCGGTAATCGATCGCCAGGCGCGCGAGGATGAACCCACCCGGTGGCAGGTCGAGAGAGCGCACGAACTCGACGCGCCCCAGCTCGGCGTAAGTGGCGTAAACGGCGTTGTTTATGTGCCCCAGCGCGTCCGTGTCGACGAAGCGCACCTGGATGTCGAGGCTGGCGCTCTTGTTCATGGGCGACTCCATCTCAACCCCTCCCCCCGTCCGCCGACGTGTGGTTCCGGCTCCGGCTGCGCGAGCTTCCCTCGCGCGGGCTTCGGTTGCGCGCCTTACCGGTGCCCGAACTTCCGCCGCCCGAGCTTCCGCCGCCCGAGCTTCCGCCGCCCGAGCTTCCGCCGCCCGAGCTTCCGCCGCCCGAGCTTCTGTTGCGCCGGCTGCCCCCGCGCGGCAACGCCTGGCACGCCGGGCAGTAGGTGGTCCCACGTTGTGCCACCACCAGGCGTTCGAGCGTGGCGCCGCAGGCGGGACAGGCCTCGCCGCCCCGGCCATAGACGTCGAGTTCCTTGGCGTACTCGCCGGGCCGGCCCCGCACGGTGCGGTAGTCGGACAGCGTGGTGCCCTGAGCGGCAAGGGCGGCGCTCAGGACCTCGCGCACGGCGTGGTGCAGCCTCGCCACCTGCTCCGGCTTTAGCGCGGCGGCAGGGGTGAGGGGGTGCACGCGGGCGCGCCACAGCGCCTCGTCGGCGTAGATGTTGCCCACGCCGGCGACGGGCCGCTGGCTCAACAGGTACGCCTTCACTGCCATGCGCGACCGGGCCAACGCCGCGCCGAAGCCCGCCGCCGTGAACTCCGGCTCGAGCGGCTCGGGCCCGAGCGCCGCCAGCGTCGGCAGCGTTTCGTACTGCCCCTGCTCGACGACCAGGAAGCGGCCGAAGCGGCGGGGGTCGAGGAAGTAGAGGACGTTCGGCGCGTCGCCGCTCAGTCGCACGCGAACGCGCACGTAGCCGGCCTGACGCTCGCTGGGCTCGCTCATGGCGATGACGCCCGTCATGCCGAGGTGCGCCACCAGTTCGAGGCCGCCCGAAAGCGGCATGAGGAGGAACTTCCCGCGGCGCCCGACGGACTCGACGCGCCTGCCCAGGGCCCGCGGCAGGCCGACGTACTTGGGCCCGAGGGGGGCCAGCAGCTCCACCTCCAGCAGTTCGCGGCCCGTGAGCCAGGGCGCCAGCTCGCGGCGCACCGTTTCTACCTCAGGCAGTTCGGGGATAGCTGATCCTTCCCTCGTATAGGGCCCGGCCGACGATAGCGCCCTCGAGGCCAAGGCGCTCGTAAGTCGCCAGGTCGGCGTCGGTGGCGACACCACCGCCGGCGACGAGGCTGCCCTGGAACGCGTCGCGCATGCGCGCCACGGGCTCCTCGTCGACGCCGAGCATGGTGCCGTCGCGAGATACGTCGGTATAGATGACCTGCGTCACGCCCAACGCCGTAACCCGCCGGGCCAGGTCGAGGGCGTCGACCTCCGTCGTCTCGGCCCAGCCGCGCACGGCCACGCGGCCGGCGCGGGCGTCGATGGACACGCACACGCGCTCCGGCCCGAACTCTGTCACGAGCGTACTGACGACCTCGGGCCGGGTGATGGCCACCGTGCCCAGCACCACCCTGTCGAGGATCCCCAGCCACTTCCTCGCCGTCTCCAAGCTGCGCACGCCGCCGCCCAGTTCGACCTTGGCGTTCACGCTCGCGGCCAGGCGGGTAACGAGGTCGGTGTTGTCGCCGCGGCCGAGGCTGGCGTCGAGGTCGACCACGTGGATCCACTCGGCTCCCAGGCCGTCCCACTTGGCCGCCGCCTCCACGGGGTCCTCGAAATAGACGGTCTCGCGCTCGGGATCGCCCTCGAACAGGCGGACGGCGCGGCCCTGCTGGATGTCGACTGCCGGAATGACGAAGAACATGTGCGGCCGAGCATAACCTTGACTCGGAGCGGCCCCTTCGTGGCCGCTTACCTTGACATCCCCCCACCCCGGCCTATACTTTCAAGGGATGCAGTCTAGCGGTTCGGCAACCCTCAACTTGGCCCCCCTACTCCAGCAAGCGCCGGGCGCTCCGCTCGACGTGCGTGGCGAGGGGCTGCTGGAGCCCGCGGAGGCCCTGCTGGAGGCCGACGGCATGCGCCTCAGGGGCCCTCTGGAGTGGCGCCTGACCGCGATAAACGCCGGAGGCGACGACGACTTCGTGCTCGAGGGTTCGGTGAAGGGCACGGTCGTCATGGAGTGCCGGCGCTGCCTCGAGGACGTGGATACGGAGGTCAGGGCTTCGTTCGTCTACCCCATGGAGTACCGGCCGTCGGATCTGCCGCTGCTGCTCGACGAGGAGGGCGACGAGGGCGACGACGAACTGCTCGTCTTCGGCTCGACCACCGTGGACTTCAGCGCGTTCCTCACCGAGCTCCTGGCCATAGAAGTGCCCATCACGGTGCTCTGCCGGCCCGACTGCCTCGGTCTGAACGAGAACGGCGTGAACCTCAACGAACACCCGGAACTGGCGCGAGAGCGTGACGCCGAGGTGGTCGAGGAAGGTGTCTCACCGTTCGCCGCACTGAAGGACCTGGACTTGCGGGCCTGAGCCGCCCGCGGACGCGCCCAGCGCCGCGACCGTCACGGAACCGCCACCGCACCACCACTCACCACTCGCGCGAACCGCGAGCCCACCAGAAGGAGTCAAGACGAGATGGCTAAACACCCGGTACCCAAGAAGCGCACGTCGCGCTCGAGCCGCGATTCGCGGCGCTCCCACCACGCGTTGAGCGAGCCCACGCTGGTGGCCTGCCCCCAGTGCAAGGCCATGAAGCCCCCGCACGTGGTCTGCCCCGAGTGCGGCAGCTACGCCGGCCGTCAGGTCGTGGCGGAAGCTTGAGGTTCCCGCAGCTCGGCCGGTACTCGAACTGGCTGCTGCGCCAAAGCCCGAAAGCCCCGAGGGGCCCCACCAGGACGGCCACGGCCGTCCTTTCGTCATCCGGTCGCCTTGCTGAGCCCGCGACCGCGCCACAAGCAGGTGCTGCGTGAGCCAAGCGAAGACCAGGGCGGGCGTAACCGCACTAGGCGCGTATGCGCCCGCCAAGATCGTCACCAACCAAGACCTTGAGGCGATGCTGGATACCTCCGACGAGTGGATCACCTCGCGGACGGGCATCAAGCGCCGCCACCTGGCGGCCGACGACGAGTTCACCTCCGACCTCGCGTTCCGGGCCGTGGAGGACCTGCTCGCCCGCCACGGCGACGACGCCCTCGCCGGCGTCGACATGGTCATCCTGGCCACCAACACCCCGGACGCGCTCTTCCCGTCCACGGCGGCGCTCGTGCAGGACAAGTTCAAGCTGTCTGCCGGCGCCTTCGACCTGTTGGCTGCCTGCCCGGGTTGGCTTTACGCGGTCGGGATCGCCAGGGGCCTGGTCGAGTCGGGGCAGTGCAAGCGCGTGCTGGCCATCGGCGCCGAGGCGCTGACCAAGATCATCGATTGGAACGACCGCTCGACCGCCGTGCTGTTCGGCGACGGGGCGGGCGCCGTGATCATCGAGGCCGTGCCCGAGCAGTACGGGATCAAGAGCGTCATCATGGGCGCCGACGGCTCGGGCGCCGATCAGCTCCACAAGCGCGCCGTCGCTCCGTGCCTGCCGAGCGGCACGCCCCTCTCCGAGACGCTGTACATGAACGGCCGTGAGGTCTACAAGTTCGCGGTGCGCGTGATGGATACGGCCACGATCGAGGCGCTGGAGAAGGCGGGTCTCACGGTCGACGACATCTCGCTCTTCGTGCCGCACCAGGCCAACCTGCGCATCATCGAGGCCGCGCGCGAGCGGTTGGGTCTGACGCGAGACCGCGTCGTGGTGACCGTGGACGAGTACGGCAACAACTCCACCGCCAGCATCCCGCTGGCGCTGCGCGACGCCGTCGCCGACGGCAGGGTGAACGTGGGCGACAACCTCCTCCTGGTGTCGTTCGGGGCGGGACTGACCTGGGCGTCGTCCGTCCTCACCTGGGGCCCCGCGTGACGCAGAAAGTAGCCGCGCTGTTCCCCGGCCAGGGCTCCCAGGAAGTGGGGATGGCCCGCGAGCTCTACCAAGCGTCGCCGGCGGCGAAACTCGTGCTGGACGAGGCCGAAGCGGCGCTGCCGGGACTCCTCCAGCTCATGTGGGAGGGGCCTGCCGAGGAACTACGCTTGACGGCCAACCAGCAACCGGCGCTGGTGGCCGCAGGGGTCGCCGCTTACTCCGCCTATCTCGAGGCAGAGGGTGCGGAGCCCCAGCTGGCCGCCGGACACTCGCTCGGCGAGTACACGGCGCTCGTCGCCGCGGGCAGCCTGAGCGTCGGCACGGCGGTGCAACTCGTCCGAAAGCGCGGCGAGTACATGCAGGAGGCCGTCCCCGAGGGCGAGGGCGCCATGGCCGCCGTTCTCAAGCTGAGCGAGCAGGACATCCGCGAGGTGCTGGCGGCGCTGCCCGTCGGCCCTGAGGAACCGGGCAGCGTCCTCGTGGCCATCGCCAACCTCAACGCCCCCGGCCAGACGGTCGTTTCCGGCACGGCGCGCGGCGTGGCGCGAGCCACCGAGGCGCTCAAGGCCAGGGGTGGCCGCGTGATACCCCTCAAGGTGAGCGCGCCCTTCCACTCGCCCCTCATGCTGCCGGCCGCCAACAGGCTCGCCGTCGACCTCGCAGAGGTGAGCTTCGGCGAACCGTTGATCACCGTCGTCAGCAACGTGACCGCGGAGCCCATCGCTGAAGCCGCCGCGGCGGAGCGCCTGCTCGTCGAACAAGTGACCGCCCCCGTGCGCTGGGTCGAGTGCGTGGAGAAGTTGCACGCTCTGGGCGCCACGCGCTTCGTGGAGTTCGGTTCCGGCAAGGTCCTGACCGGCCTGCTGGAGCGCATCCTTCCCGGCGCGCTCGGCATGGCCGTCACCGACTCCGAGTCTCTGGCCGCTGCCGTGGCGCCCGTCGGCGAGGAGGCGGCCGGATGACCGGGGAGCGTAGGCGGGTGGTACTCGTGACCGGTTCCAGCCGTGGGCTGGGCCGCGCCATCGCCGAGACGTTCGGCAGGCGCCAGTTGGACGTCGCCGTGCATTACGTGAGGTCGGCCGGCCCGGCCAACGAGGTCGTGGAGGCCATCCGCGCCGCAGGGGGGCGGGCCGAGGCGTTCGCCGCCGACGTCGCGGACCCCGGCCAGTGCCAGGGCCTCGTCAAGGCGGTCACGGAGCGCTTCGGCGCCCTCGACGTGCTCGTGAACAACGCCGGCGTCACCAAGGACACGCTGGCGCTGCGCATGAAGGACGAAGACTGGCAGAGCGTGATCGACACGAACCTCTCGGCGGCCTTCTACCTGGCTCGCGGGGCGTTGCGGGGCATGCTCAGGACGGGCTTCGGGCGCGTGATCAACGTCTCGTCGGTGGTGGGCCTGCGCGGCAACGTGGGCCAGGCCAACTACGTCGCGGCCAAGGCAGGCCTCATCGGGCTGACCAAGGCGCTGGCGCGCGAGTACGCCGCCAAGGGCGTGACCGTCAACGCCGTGGCTCCGGGGTTCATCGACTCCGACATGACGGCGGCCCTGGCACCGGAGCTGAAGAGCGCCTACCTCGCGGAGATCCCGGCAGGCCGCTTCGGAACGCCCGCCGACGTTGCCAACGCGGTGGCTTTCCTGGCCTCCGACGACGCCGCGTACATCAACGGTCAGACCCTGGTGGTTGACGGTGGGATGGTCATGCACTAGCATCTGCAAGGCCTCTCGCTCCCGGACCACCCGGAAGTGCTCGGCCGCGGCCCATGGCGCCGCAAGAAACACAGGAAGACGCCGGTAGAACCCGTGCTAGACTCCCGCAAGACGAGTACGACAATGGCGCGGCTCGATGCCGACGCCGAGGAGGGAACACCGTGGACGAGCACGAAATTCTGGAGAAGATCAAGGACGTCGTGGCCGACAAGCTCGACGCCGACCCGGGCGACATCACCGAGGCCTCCCGCTTCATGGATGACCTGGGCGCCGATTCCCTCGACGTCGTCGAGTTGATCATGGGCCTGGAAGACGAGTTCGGGGTCGAGATCTCCGATGACGAGGCCGAAGGCATCCGCACCGTCGGTGACGCGGTCCGCTTCATCTCCGACAAGCAGTAGGCGCCACCGGCAAGCGACCTTGCGCGAGCGGCGAGGGTAAAGCGCCCGCGGGCCAAGTCACTAGTCCGGGACTCCCCGCGCGTTAACGTGGGAGTGACCATGAAAAGAGTAGTCGTCACAGGAGTTGGGCCCGTCACCCCCATCGGCGTCGGCGCCGCCGGCTTCTTGAGCGCGCAGCACGAAGCGAAGAACGGCATCGGACCCATCACGCTGTTCGACGCGAGTGACCTGTCCGTGAGGTTCGCCGGCCAGGTCGACGTCGACATGGACCAGTACTTCACCGGCAAGGATGCCAAGAGGCTCGACCGGTTCGTCCAGTTCGCGCTCGTGGCCGCCGAGCTCGCCCTGCAGGACGCGGGGTTGACTGCCGAGGACGTCACCGGCGACATCGGCGGCACGTGCGTGGGCTCCGGCATCGGCGGCCTCGATACCTGGGAGGCCCAGTCCAGGGTCAGGTTCGAGCGCTCTCCCATGCGCATCAGCCCGTTCTTCATCCCCATGCTCATAGTCAACATGGCGAGCGGGCACATCGCCATGCGCTACCACCTCACGGGCCCCAGCTCCAGCGTCGTCACGGCTTGCGCCACCGGCTCTCACAACATCGGCGAGGGCTACCGCATGGTCCAGCGTGGCGAGGCCGAGGTCGTCTTCGCGGGCGGCACCGAGGCGCCGATTACACCCATGGGCATCGGCGGCTTCGCCGTCATGAAGGCGCTCTCCACCCGCAACGACAGCCCGGAGACCGCCAGCCGCCCGTTCACCGCCAGCCGCGACGGCTTCGTGGCGGGCGAGGGCGCCGGCATCCTCATCCTCGAGGAGTATGGGCGCGCCGTGAAGCGTGGCGCCCGCATCTACGCCGAGGTCGTCGGCTTCGGCTCGAGCGCCGACGCGTATCACGTCACGGCACCCGCCCCGGGCGGCACGGGCGCCATCGCCGCCATCAAGCGCGGCCTGGCCGATGCCGGCTTGTCAGCGGACCAGGTCGGCTACATCAACGCCCACGGAACCAGCACGCCCGCTAACGACCTCAACGAGACCCTGGCCTTCAAGGCCGTCTGGGGCGGCCGCGAGAGCGTGCCTCCCGCCTCCTCCACCAAGTCGATGACGGGGCACACCCTCGGCGCGGCGGGTGGCATCGAGGCCATAGCGACCGTCCAGGCGCTCTTCCACGGGGTACTGCCCCCCACTCGCAACTACCTCGACCCGGACCCGGAACTCGACCTCGACTACGTCCCGAACGAGGCACGCGAGAAGCAGGTCGACGTGGCGATCTCCACGAACTTCGCGTTCGGCGGGCAGAACGCCGCGGTCGTCTTCAAGCGGGTTTAGGCGGCGGGCCGCACCTCGGGCCGCACGGCAGAGGCCTCACCTGGCGTCTCGTGTCGCGCCTCGCGTCAGGCCTCACGCCGAGCCGCACCTCCCACATCACCGTGGCCGCCGCAGCCGCCTGACGAGCGCGGCGATTTCCTGCAGCCTCAGCGCGTAGCCGACGACAGCGAACGTGATTAGCAGCACCACCCCGCCAAGCGCCACGCGCGCCAGCTGACCCCACCAATCGGCGCCAAGGGGCACCAGCGCCAAGATCAGGGCCGCCGCCCCTACCCCGGCCCCCGCGGCCAGCCAGACCTTGGCCGAGTCCGCGAGCCACTCGGCCAAGCCGAAGCCCTCGCGCCTACCCACGAGGAACGCCGCGACCGCTACCTGCAGCCACGCCGTGAAGGCGGTGGCCCACGCCACGCCCGCGATGCCCCACACCTTCGAGAGGGTCCAGTACAAGAGCCCCTGGATGCTCAGGAACGACAGCACTAACAGCACCGGGGTTCGCACCAGGCCACGCACGTAGAAAGTGCGGATGAGCAGGTTGAACACCCCGATCGGGAAGACCGCGAAACCGAGCGGCATGGTGGCCGCGATCGTGAACGCGCGCAGTTGGGCGTCCATGGGGGCGCCCAGCAGCGAGCGCCAGTTGTACACCACGTCCACGGCCGGCGCGGCCAACAGGGCGAGGGCCAGGCCCGCGGGTACCGTCAGGAAAGTGATGAAGCGGAGGCCTTCCGCCAGCGTCGCCGCGAACTGCTCCGGCCCCTTCACCGCGTGTTCCGACAGCCGCGAGTAGTAGGCCAGCGCGGGAGAGATGCTGAAGAGCCCGAGGGCGAGGCTCAAGAACAGGTCCGCGAGGTAGAAGGCGCCCTGCGCGCCGGCGTCGATGCTCGTTATCACGTTGGACGCCACCACGTTGAGCACCTGACGGCCGCCGGCCGTGAACGCGAACGGCACCATGAGCAGCAGCACCGACCCCAACGCCGGGTGCCACAGAGAGGTGACCCGCGGCAGGAGGCCGGAGCGCGCCAGGACCGGCACCTGCACGACGAGCTGGGCCAAGCCGCCCACCACGTGCGCGACGGCCAACATGACGGCCTGGCCCGGGAACAGGGCCATGAGGGTGACGGTCACCACGTTGAGTGCGACGGGCGCCCAGGCGGGCGCGAGGAAGCGCTCCTCGGCGTTCAACACGCCCATGGCGAGGGCCGATAGGGAGATCGCGGGCAGGAACGGGAAGACGATCCGCACCAGCCGGGTGGTCAGCTCGACGTCCACGTTGCCTGCGCCCGAGATGAGCAGACGCGCCAGGAAAGGCGCGCTGAGGTAGGCGCCCACGAGGAGCAGGCCGTTGACGATGAGCAGCAGCGCGAGGAGCGCCCCGGCCATGCGGCGGCCCTCCTCCGGCTCGAGGCGCTTGTAGACCGGGATGAAGGAGTTGGTCAGGGCCCCTTCGGCCAGCAGTTCGCGGAACAGGTTGGGCACCTTGAAGGCGGTCACGAAGGCGTCGATGACGGCGGTCGGGAAGAACTGGGCCAGGAGCGAGTTCCTGAGGAGCCCCGCCACGCGGCTCGCGAGGGTCCCGACCATCAGGGTCATTGCCCCGCGGCGGCTGCTCTTCCGTTCGGTCACGTGGCTCATCATCGCATCATGCCGAACCGGCGGCGGGCAGTGCGCGGCGCCGTTGCCCGTGGCTTCAGCTCGCGGCGCAGCAACCGCTGCGGCACCTGGCTCGCCGCCGGCGCGTGAATGGCGCTATCATGGCCGCGACCTGCAAGGCCCCCGCAGCGGCAAGCTGCCCAGCGGGGCGCGCATGGGTAGCGAGAGGAGCGCCATGGTCGACGAAACTTCGCACACCAGTGCCTCTGCCGGCGCGGGCGGTCACCGCCACGAGCCGCGCGTCACCGTTACCGCCCAGTACGACCACCCGTCCGCCGCTCGCGACGCCGCCGCGGCCCTCCACGGCGCCGGCTTCGGGTCGGACGACGTCAGCCTGGTCGCCGGCGCGTCCGACGACGTGCTGCGCGCCCAGCGCCAGGCCGATCCGAACGTCATGGAGCGCGGCGAGGTGCCCCCCGCAAACGGGGCGGTCTTGGGTTTCGTGGCGGGGATGCTCGGCTGCGGTTTCCTGGGCCTCCTGATGGGCTCGGGCCTCGTCGACCTGTTCGGCAAGGAGCAAGCGCAGGCCGTGGGTCCTTTCTGGGCCGCCGTAATCGGCGGGGGCGTCTTCGGCCTCGCGTTCGCGCTGGCGGGCTTCATCTTCAACAGTCCGCTCCCGCACCCCGAGCCCCCCGAGCACCCGAGCGGCACGCCCGACACCCGCACGTTCGTTTCGGTGTACACGAACACGGAGAAGCAGGCCGACGCCAGCTCGGCGCTCGAGCGTTTCGAACCGAGCAGCCTCAGCGTGTGGCACGCCGACAACGGCGACTGGTTGCCTCAGGGCCGTTAGCGGCTTAGTGTTGCCGGTGCGTAGGCTGGCGGGTCTCCGCGTGAGGCTCGTTCGGCCTTGTTGCGCTTGGATCGAAGAGCCGACCGCGATGGACGCTCAGGCCGTGAGTTTTGGCGCAAACGCGGGGGCTAACTCCCCGATAGAGTGTCGTTCGCCCGGTCGGGGGTCGGCCGCGCGCAGAAAGTTGGTCTACTCGTGTCGACAACGCATGACGCCGCCGAACGCATAGCCGTCATCGGCCAGGGTTACGTGGGCCTCCCCGTCACGCTCGCCTTCGGCGAAGCGTTCGAGGGCGTGGTGGGTTTCGATACGGACGCCGCCAAGATCACCCGGCTCAGGGCGGGCCACGACCCGACCGGCGAGGCGCCGCCGGAAGAGTTGGCGCGCACCACCGTGGAGTTCACGGCGGACGAGGCGGACCTCAAGGGTGCCACGTTCTTCGTCGTCGCCGTTCCCACTCCCATAGACGCCGTGAAGCGCCCCGACCTTGGGCCCCTGGCGTCCGCCAGCCTGGTGGTCGGGCGGGCCCTCACGCGGGGCGCGGTGGTGGTCTTCGAGTCGACCGTCTACCCGGGCGTGACCGAGGAGTTCTGCGGTCCGATCCTCGAAGAGACCTCGGGGCTGAAGGCCGGAATCGACTTCACCCTCGGCTACTCCCCCGAACGCATCAACCCCGGCGACAAGGAACACACCTTGAGGCGCATCGTTAAGGTCGTTGCCGGTCAGGACGCCCCAACGCTCGAGCGCGTGGCCGGCGTGTATGGCGCCATCATCGAGGCGGGCGTGTACCGTGCCAGCAGCATCAAGGTGGCGGAGGCGGCCAAGGTCATCGAGAACACGCAGCGCGACCTAAACATCGCCCTCATGAACGAGTTGGCCATGATCTTCGACCGTCTGGACATCAACACCCTGGAGGTGCTCGAGGCGGCCGGCACGAAGTGGAACTTCCTGCCGTTCCGCCCGGGCCTGGTGGGCGGCCACTGCATCGGGGTGGACCCCTACTACCTCACCACCAAGGCCGAGGAAGTCGGTTACATCCCGCAGGTCATCCTAGCCGGCCGCCGGATAAACGACGGCATGGGGGCGTTCGTGGCGCAGAAGGTCGTCAAGCTCCTCGCCTCGGCCGGCGGCCGCATCAGTGGCGCGCGCGTGGGCGTGCTCGGCCTCACCTTCAAGGAGAACGTCCCCGACTTGCGCAACAGCCGGGTGCCCGACATCCTTGAGGAGCTGGCGGAGTACGGCGTGACCGCCGTGGTCCACGACGGCATCGCCGACGCCGCCGAGGCCAGGCGCGAGTACGGCGTCGAGCTCGCGGATCTGAGCGAGTTCCAAGACCTCGACGCCCTCATCATCGCGGTGGCGCATCGCGGCTTCGACACCTTGGTGCTCGAGGAACTCCCGCGCCTGGTCAAGCCGGGCGGCATCGTGGCCGACGTCAAGTCGGTGCTCAAGGGCGCCAAGCTGCCCGCGGGCTTCAAGTACTGGAGCCTGTGATGGCGGGCAGGCGTTTCCTGGTCACCGGCACCGCGGGTTTCATCGGCTACCACTTGGCGGAACGCCTCCTCGCAAGGGGCGACAGCGTGGTGGGAGTCGACAACGTCAACGATTACTACGACGTTAGCCTCAAGGAGGCGCGCTTGGCGCGGCTGGCGCGCCACCCGGGCCACCGCTTCGAGAAGCTCGACCTGGCGGACCGCGCCGCCCTCACGCGCGTCTTCGACGAGGCGCGGCCGCAGGTGGTGGTCAACCTCGCCGCCCAGGCCGGGGTGCGTTACTCGCTCACCAACCCGCACGCCTACGTCGACAGCAACCTCGTCGGGTTCGTGAACGTCCTGGAAGCGTGCCGCCACCATGACGTGGAGCACCTCGTCTACGCCTCGTCCAGCTCCGTGTACGGCGCCAACACCAAGGTGCCCTTCAGCGTGCACGACAACGTGGATCATCCGCTCAGCCTCTACGCCGCCTCCAAGAAGGCCAACGAGCTGATGGCGCACACGTACTCGCACCTCTACCGCCTGCCCACCACCGGACTGCGCTTCTTCACCGTTTACGGCCCCTGGGGCCGCCCCGACATGGCCATGTTCCTCTTCACCAAGGCCATCCTCGAGGGGCGCCCCATCGACGTCTTCAACTACGGCGACATGCAGCGCGACTTCACCTACATCGACGACATCGTCGAGGGCGTCGTGCACACCGCCGATCACGTGGCCACCGCGAACCCGCAGTGGAGCGGCGCCGACCCCGACCCCGGCACGAGCAACGCCCCCTACCGGCTCTACAACATCGGCAACAACCAACCCGTGCAGCTAATGGAGCTAATCGCGCTGATCGAGGAGGAGCTGGGGGTGGAGGCGGAGAAGAATTTCCTGCCCATGCAGCCGGGGGACGTGCCCGCCACCTATGCCGACGTCGACGACCTGGTGGCCGACGTGGGCTTCAAGCCGGAGACGCCGCTGGACGTGGGCGTGAAGCGGTTCGTGGCGTGGTACCGGGAGTTCTATGGGGTGTGAGGCGCGGGCTCTCGAACGGCATTAGGCGGCGTACCGGTCTGGCCAACCTCGAACCCTGCCACCGTGAGGTGCTCACGCCACTCGAGCGGCAGGTCGACGTCGGCTTCCTTGGCCTGAAGGGCGGCACCGAAATGGCAAGATGGGAGGGTGTTCGACGCGATTGAAACCCAGCCCATCTCCGGCCTGGTTCGGTGCCGACGCCGAACGCACAAGGGTTCGCATCGGCTGGGTTCCCTTACCGCGCACCGCACTCCACGGTCGGTCACAGACGGATGACCCCTGCGAACGGTGGCGACGACCGTGCTGATCGAGACACCATGAGGCGGTTGCCGGCCAGGCCGGCCGTCAAGCTCTTGGTGGACATCCTGCTGTTCCTCGCCGCTACTCCCCTCGCCTTCGCGCTCGGCTACGAAGCCGACCTCGGGCCCGCCGGTCCCATGCTGATCGCGTTGGCGGTCTTGGTTCCTCTCAAAACGCTGCTGGCCCTGATCATAGGGCTCCCCCACAGGTCATGGACCGCCCTGACTTTCCGGGACCTGGGCAGTCTCGTCCTGCTGGCTTCAACAGTGGTCCTCATCGGCATCGTTGGCCAAGCCCTATTCGGTAACAGCATCGCTGTCCCCAGGTCCATCCCTCTACTCGACGGGTTGATGACGTTCGGGCTCATGGCGGGCGCCCGCGCCCTCACGCGCTACCGTCACGAGCTCGGGGTCGCCAGGATCATCGGGCCGGATCTCCGCAAGCGCGTCTTGGTGGTGGGGGCCGGTGAGGCGGGGGCACTGGTCGTGCGTGAACTTCACAAGCATCCGGAGACGGGGCTCGAGGCCGTGGCATTCCTCGACGACGACCCGCGCAAGCAAGGACAGCGCGTCTCGGGCGTTCCGGTAATGGGCGCTCTGGATGACGCTGCCAACGTGATCGTCACCCTCGGGATAGACGAGGTGCTCATCGCGATGCCTTCCGAGGGTGGGCGAACGGTGCGTAGGGTCCTCGAGCAGATGCGCCAGGCCAAGCCCAACCTCACCTACAAGATCATCCCCGGCCTGTATCAGGTCCTCTCGGGGAGAGTGGACGTGAAGCACATCCGTGAGGTCGAGATCGACGACCTTCTCGGCCGTGAGCCCGTGGAGCTCGATACCGAGCCGATCCTGGGCTACTTGAGCGGCAAGCGCGTCATGATCACGGGTGCCGGCGGGTCCATCGGGTCGGAACTGGTGAGGCAGATCTGCCGCTTCGACCCCAGCGAACTCATCCTCTTCGGCCACGGTGAGAACAGCATCTACACCCTGGAGCGTGAACTGGATCGTGACTGGCCCGAAGTCCTCTATCACGGTGTGATCGGCGCCGTCCAGAACGGAGCGCGGCTCGACTACGTCTTCACTCGCTACCGCCCGGACGTCGTGTTCCACACCGCAGCGCACAAGCACGTGCCGCTAATGGAGGAGAACCCCGAAGAGGCCGTCTTCAACAACGTCATAGGCAGCCGCAACCTCATCGCCCTCGCGCTAAAACACGGCGTGACTCACTTCGTGAACATCTCGACGGACAAGGCCGTGAACCCGACCTCGGTCATGGGCGCCAGCAAGCGCACGGTCGAGCTCCTGGTGATGGATGCGTCGCGCAGGGCGGGCCCCGGCCAGACCTTCGTGTCCGTCCGCTTCGGCAACGTCTTGGGAAGCCGCGGTAGTGTCATCCCCATCTTCAAGAGCCAGATCGCGGCGGGTGGTCCCGTTACGATCACGGATCCCGAGATGGTGCGTTACTTCATGACCATCCCCGAGGCCTCCCAGCTCGTGCTCCAGGCCTCGGCCAACGGCCGCAACGGCGAGGTGTACATCCTCGATATGGGGGAACCGGTGCGCATCGTCGACCTGGCCCGCGACCTCATCCGCCTCTCGGGCTTCGAACCCGACGTAGATATCCCTATCAGCTACACGGGCATCCGACCCGGCGAACGCTTGGTCGAAGAGCTCATGACCGAAGCGGAGCGTGCGTCGCAAACGGCACATCAGAAGATCTTCGTGGCTCATACCGAGACCGCGGATCCCGAGGCGCTCGCAGCGACCATCGACGCGCTCCAGGGCGCAGCCATGCGCTCCGACCATGCCCGCATCCGGGCGCTGTTCGAGGGCTTCCTCGAGGGCTGCTACTTATCGCCGGCAGTACCGGACAAGGACAGTGAGGTTCGGCTGCCGTCCGAGGCCAGGCTGGTCTCGTAGCTCTCGGCACCGCCGCGTCCGTCCGGCAGGGCGGCCGCACCGGATTCGGCGGCCAGCGGTTACCATCAAGCATGACGCATGAGACCGCTCAGGGCACGACCGTGCCGGCCCTAGGGTTCGGAACCTACCGACTGCAAGGCGCGGACTGCGCGGAGGGGGTGGCTCACGCCCTGGAGTTGGGCTACCGCCACGTTGACACCGCGCAGAGCTACGAGAACGAGGCCGAGGTGGGCAAGGGGATCGCCGCCTCGGGCGTGCCGCGGGCCGACGTGTTCCTCGTCAGCAAGCTCCGGCCCTCCAACTACGGCGTGGCCGAGAAGGCGACGCTGGAGAGCCTCGCGGCCTTGGGAACCGATTACGTCGACCTCATGCTCCTTCACTGGCCCAAGGACGCGGATTCGGTTTCCAGGGCGCTCGAGTCTCTGGCCCGGCTGCAGCGCGAGGGCGCCGTGAAACAGGTGGGCGTCAGCAACTTCCCCACGGCGCTCGTGACCGCCGCCAACGAGGTGACGCGCGTGTTCTGCAACCAGGTCGAGTACCACCCGTTTCTCGCCCAGACGAAGGTGCTGGAGCAAGCGGAGCGGCTGGACATGATCGTGACGGCCTACCGCCCACTGGCCGCGGGACTCACGGGGGCCGAGCCCGTCCTGCGGGAGGTCGGGGCAAGGCACGGCAAGACGCCCGAACAGGTCGCGCTGCGCTGGCTGGTGCAGCAGCCTCGCGTGACCACGATCCCGAAGTCGGCCGACCCGGCCCGGCGCGCGGCCAACCTGAACGTTTTCGACTTCGAGCTCTCTGACGCCGAGATGGCCGCGGTCTCGCGCCTGGCGCGCGGCCAGCGGTTGGTGGGCGCCGATGGCGACGTGGAGTGGGACGCTTGAGGGTGCTCGTGACCGGGGGCGCCGGCTTCATAGGCTCTCACCTCGTGCGTGCCCTGCTGGACGGCGGCGACGAGGTCGTGGTCCTCGACGACCTCTCGACCGGAAAACGGGAGAACCTGCCCGCGTCCGAGCGTCTTACCCTGATCGTCGGCGACGTGGCCGACGGGGTAGCGGTGGCCCAGGCCCTTGCTGGGTGCGCGGCGTTCGCGCACCTCGCGGCGGTGGCCTCGGTGGAGCGCTCCGTGCGCGAGCCGCTCGTGACCCACCGCACCAACCTGCAAGGGAGCATCCAGCTCTTCGAGGAGGCGGCACGGCAGGGCGTGAGGCGCGGACTGTACGCGTCTTCTGCCGCGGTCTACGGCGATTCGGAGACGCTTCCGCTAGCGGAGGACTCCGAGCTTAGGCCCCTCACGCCATACGCCATCGACAAGCTTGCAGGCGAGTACTACCTCGCCCATTACCACCGTAGCGGCAAGTTGAACGCCACTGCGTTCAGGTTCTTCAACGTGTTCGGGCCGCGCCAAGACCCCTCGAGCCCCTACTCGGGCGTCATCAGCATCTTCTTGGACCGAGCCGGCCGCGGCGCCCCCATAACGGTGTTCGGGGACGGTGAGCAGAGCCGTGACTTCGTTTACGTGGACGACGTCGTGGCGGCGCTGCTGGCCGCGCTGGAGCTGCAGGGGGAGGCGGGCGAGATGCCCGTTTACAACGTGGGCAGGGGAGAGAGCGTGACGCTGAAGGCGCTACTGGAGGTGGTTGGCGGGCTGCCGGGCGTCACCGCGCCGCTGCAGGTGAACCACGCTCCGGCCCGCGAGGGCGACATCCGGCATTCCCTGGCGAACCCCGACAAGTTGAAAGGCGCGCTCGGCTGGGCCCCGCGTACCTCGCTGGCAGAAGGTCTCTTGGCGATAGTCAGCGGCTGAGCGCGATGGTCAGCGGCAGAGGGCGATGGTCAGCGGCTGAGCGGGCGCCCCTACGGACGAGGTCGTGAGTGCCTCAGGGAGCGGCTTCCGGACATGGCCTTGCCGCTGATCGCCCGCCGTTAGCCAATGCCCCCGGGAACCTCTTCCGTTTTCGAAGGCCCGAGCCCACAGGCCACCGATCTCAAGCCCCCGCCTCGTCGCCAACCACCAACCGCGGCGCGGCGTGCAGGTACTGGCTCACCCGGCGCTTGGCGGCTATGTCCTGGAACACGCGCTCGACCTGCTCGGCGCTCAGGCCCAACGCGCCTGCCACCACATCGGCCCCGATACCGTGGTCGACGGCGTACAGGCACAGGTCCATCTCGTCGTACGGCAGCGAGAAGTAGAACTCCTCCTGGCTCTGCGGCATCGAATACGTGTCCGTGGTGGGCGGGCGGGAGCGGATCTCGGCGGGCACGCCCAGCGCCTCCGCCAGTTGGTAGACCTGTGACTTGTAGAGGTGGGCTATGGGCTTGATGTCCGCGGCGCCGTCGCCGTTCTTCACGAAGAAGCCCTGGTCGTACTCGAGCCTGTTCGGCGTCCCGAGCACGGCGAAGTTGAGCCTGTCGGCGTGATAGTACTCGAGCATCTTGCGCGTGCGCTGCTTGAAGTTGGTGGCCGCAACGACCTGCAGGTACTCCTCGAGGGGCAGGCGCTCCTTCACGACCTTGCCGTCCGGCGCCTGGGCGACGACCGAGAAGATCCTGAAGGCGTCCGAGTCGACGACGCTGGGGAGAACGATCTTCGCCTTCCAGCCGGGGCCGTAATCCGGGATCACGCGCGCGAAGGCCTCGTCGCGGCGGCGGTAGCACCCGACGGCCTCCAGTATCGGAGTTATCACCTCGAGGACGGTCTCTATGCCGCTGCTCTTCGCTGCCAGGCGGCTGAGCATCAACGTATCGGGCGAGGAATCCGCCTCGGGCATGAGTACCCCCAGCACGTTGCCGGGGCCGAACGCCCTCGCCGCCAGGGCGGCCACCACGCTCGAGTCGATGCCTCCCGACAGCCCGAGCACGCCCCCCTTACGCCGGAACGCCCTCACTTCGCGGCGCATGCCGGCGGCTATCTCCTCGATGGTGGCCTCGGGGTCTGCCAGCTTCAGGACCTGCGGGCCGAAGGCCTCGCTCATGTGTGACACCACCTATGCCAAGCGCCGGGAGACGTAACCGACGATGCGTGAGACGCTGTCGAGGTTCTCGGGCAACGTGTCCTCGTCGGGGATGCTCACTTCGAAGTGCTGCTCGATGAACATGATCAGTTCGAGTACGCCCATGGAATCGAGCACGCCGGCTTGGGTGAGGGACTCGTCCGCCTCGAGGCCGGCGCCGCCGTCATCGAGGATGAAGTTGTCGGCCAGGAACTGGCGAACGTCCTTGTCTATCGTGGCCACGTCGGCTGCCATGCTGTCACTGCTCCTTGTCACGACCGAAGCTTCGCATACGAGCCTCAGCGGGTAAATAGGCTTTCACCGGCCCTCGGCGGCCGCTTCCTCCACCAGCGTCTTCTTGCGCACCTTGCCGGAAGCGGTCTTGGGTAGGTCGGGAACGAACCGCACGTCGCGGGGCACCATGAAGCCTTCCAGTCGCGCCATGGCCTCACGTTTGAACGCCTGCTCGGTGTAAGTGACCTCCGCGTGCAGTACGACGTATGCACGCACGGCCTGCCCAAGCAGCTCGTCGGTCACGCCGATGACTGCCACCTCGCGCACGCCGGGCACGGCGGCCAGCGCGTTCTCGACTTCCACCGGGCTGACCTTCTCGCCGCGGCTCTTGATGATGTCGTCGGAACGGCCCATGAAGTAGAGGAAGCCGTCCTCGTCGGTGCGGAAGAAGTCGTGGGTGCACAACACCCGTTCACCAGGGTACTTGCCGGGCTTGAGCATGTGGGCGGTCTCGGCGGGCAGGTTCCAGTAGCCCAGCATCACGTGCGGTCCCCTCACGTAGAGGGTGCCGGTGGTGCCGGCCGCCACGGGCAAACCGTCATCTCCCAGCAAGTAAGTCTCGGTCCCGGGGATGGCCTTACCCACCGACGACGGCTTGCTTAGCACCAGCTCGGGCTCGAGGTAGCAGACCCGCTTGCACTCGGTGAGGCCGTACATCTTGTAGACGAGGGCGCCGGGGCTCATCTCCAGCAGGCCCGGCACGTAGTCGTCGGGCAGGTGCGCCGCCGTGTTCGTGAAGCGCCTCACGCTGGGCATGGAGACGGGCGAGTTCCGGTGGAGCGATAGCAGGGTGGCGAACACGGTGGGCACGCCCGGGAAGACGGTCACGCCCTCCTCCACCACGCGCTTGACGATGGCTGCCGGGAAGGCGAACGTGCGCTCGAGCACGAGCGTGGCGCCCAGGTGCACCGCCATGAGGGCCTGGTAGAGGCCGTAGTCGAAGGCCAGGGGCAGCAGGTTCAGTATCCGGTCCGAGGCGTCGAGCCGCAGGTACTCGACGAGGCTCCCCTGGGCGAACACCATGTTCTGGTGGCTCAGCATGACGCCCTTGGGGTTGCCGGTGCTGCCCGAGGTGTAGACGAGCGCGGCGAGGTCCAACGGGATAGTCCCCGCCGCGGCCACGTCCGTGCTCGTCGCCGCTGCGAGGCTCATCTCAGCGAAGGCCGGAGCCGCGCCGGCCGCGGTAGTCACGCCACCGACGGCCTCGTCGGCATGTACGAGCGCCTCGAGGCTCGGGAGGGCGGTCGCCTCGTTGGTCATGAGATCAGCCACCATGCGCGCGAGGCGTCCCTGGCTTAGAACGGCCGCCGCACCCGAGTCGGCCAGCACGTAATGCAGCTTGTCTTCCTTCGTCTGGGGGTTGACCACGATGAACGCAGCGCCCGCAAACAGCGCGCCGTAGATGCCCACCACCGTGGCGACGGAGTTCTCCAAGAAGATAGCCACGCGGTCTCCGCGCTTCACGCCGACGCTTTGAATCAGGGCCGCGAAGCGCAGGGCTCGCGCTTGCAGTTCGGCGTACGTCACGCGCTCGTCCGCAGTGATCACGGCGACCTTGTCTTGGTACTTGGCCGCGCTCAGCGTCAGGCTGTCATGCAGCAGCCTTGGGTACCTCGGTAGCATCCAACCCGCCCTTCCGTTCGACGTGAACCCCACCTCGCCGGCGGCCGCTCACGCCCAAGAAGTCTATCCGCGGGGCCTCACGGCACACTTACTCCGCCGCCCCGGAGGACTTCCTTGCCCACCACTTCGCGGGTAGCGACCGCGGCCGGGGCGAGCGTCGGGTTGGTGATGAACTGCTCGTCGAGGAGCATCGTCGACAGCACCCCGACCAATCCCATCTCGTCGCTCTCGCTGAAGCCCACGTCGGCGTAGCGCACGGCCTTCTCGGCCAGCCTGGCGACATTTGCGGGGTTGAACAACCCGCTGGCCTCCACGCGCTTAGGCGCGAGTAGCTCCGCCACGTAGGCGGGCGCCCCTTCGCCGAAGAAGGCTCCTAGAATCGGCGCTCTGTACGGGCGCTTGGGGCGCCTGTTGATCTCGTCGGGCAGGACCTTGGCCAGCGACTTGCGCAGCAGATACTTCTCACGTATGTCGCGAAGGCGCAGGCGTTCGGGCAACGAAGCGGCGAACTCGACCACGTTCATGTCGAGGAACGGGAACCGTCCCTCCACCGAGTTGGCCATGAGCATGCGGTCGCCCTGCGAGTGGAGGAGGAAGCCCGTGAGGAAAGTAGCTATCTCGAGGTACTGGGCCTGGCCCAGGGGCCCCATGCTCGCGAACTCCGGCGGCAGGCGGTCTATTACGCGCTCCTCCGGGTCGCCCACCGTAGTCCTGGTGGCGAGTGTGTCCGCGCTGAGAAAGCGCAGGTTGCGTGCCGTGGTCCGGAAACGCGGCCGGTGGCTGTAGAGCGGGTCGTCCAGTTCGAGCATGCCGGCCTTGAAGAACTCGGCCATGAACCCGCCGCCGCGCTGCAGGTCGCGCGAGAGGTAGGGGTAGAGCTTGCCGAGCAGCCTGGGGCGCAACGTGGAACCGGGCTGCCGCGCCCAGAAGCGCCGCACCATGGCCTCCTGGAAGATGTTGTAGCCGCCGAAGAGCTCGTCCGCGCCCTCGCCCGTGAGCACGACCTTGAAGCCGGCGCTGCGCACGAAGCGCGAGAGCAGCAGGAGCGGGCCGGGTGCCGTTCGGAGCATGGGTTTCTCGGCGTGGAGGATGACTTCCGGCAGCACGGCGGCCACGTCGGCGTCGGAGACCACTATGCGCCGCAGGTTCACACCAAGCTCGGCCGCCATGCGGTCCTGGTAGGGCGACTCGTCGAAGCGCGGGTCCTCGAAAGCAACGCTGAAGGCCTCCAGCGGACCGCGGGTGTGACGGCGCGCCAGCGCGGTGGTGGCGCTGGAGTCCAGACCGCCACTCAAGTAAACGCCCACGGGCACGTCGGCGCGGAGCCTTATCCTCGTGGCGTCGTCCAGCACGCCGAGCAGCTCCTCTTGCAGCTCCTCCATGGGCGCCGAGCGGGTGCCCTCGCGCGGGCCGAAGCGGATGTCCCACCAGCGCACCGCCTCTTCGGCGCCACGGGGCCCAACCCAGAGGAAGTGACCGGCGGGCAACTCACGCACGCCCACGAACGCGCTGCGGTCGGGCTGAACCGCCCAGATGGTGAACGTCTCGACCAGCGCGAACGGATCGATGCGCCGTTCGGCGCGAGGGTGCCGCAACAGGGCCTTGGCCTCGGAGGCGAACACGAAGTCGCCCCCGTAGTCGGCGAGGAACAGAGGCCTGATCCCGAAGCGGTCGCGGGCCAGGAACAAGCGCTTGGTCTCCCTGTCGTAAACGGCCAGTGCGAACTCACCGTTCAGCTTGTCGAGGAACCCAGGACCCCACTCTTCGAAGGCGTGGACCAAGACCTCAGTATCCGAGCGCGTGCGGAAGCGGTGCCCGAGCTGCTCGAGCTCCGCCATGAGTTCGGGGTAGTTGTAGATCTCACCGTTCTGCATTCCCCAGTAGCGACCGTCCTCGTTCGAGAGGGGTTGGTCGCCGCCTGACAGGTCGATGATGGACAGTCGGGTGTTGACCATGCCGAAGGGTCCGTCGAGGTAGAGGCCGACACCGTCCGGTCCGCGGTGCGCCAGCTCGCCGGCCATGGCCAGCAGCAGGTCGCGCTCAGACCGTTGGCTCGTGTAAATGCCGGCGATTCCACACATGTGTCCTGCGATCACTCCTCGGCAATAAGGTCATGAGAGCCGTCAAGGCCTCGGGCGGAGTATACGGCCCCCCGGCACGCGGCGGCCGGTTGGTCAGCCAGCACGGCGCTGGGTCAGGTGTGCAACACCGCGGATCGTTCTCCGCTAGGTTCAGGTATCTTGGCAACCTATGTGTGGAATCAGCGGCGCGTGGCAAGCTCATGAACCAGGGATGAGGGAAGCCCTGATGGAGTCGCTTACCGCGATGATTCACCGGGGCCCCGACGCCGAGGGGATGCATATCGAGCCGGGTGTGGCCCTCGGTATCCGCCGCCTCGCCATTATCGATGTTGCAAGCGGCCAGCAGCCCATCTGGAACGAGACCAACGACGTTGGCGTCGTGTTCAACGGCGAGATCTACAACTACGTCGAGCTGTTGCAGGAGTGCCGAGATAGGGGTCACTCGGTTAGGACACGGTCGGACACCGAGGCCATCGTCCACCTGTACGAGGAGGACCCGGAAGGCTTCGTAGGGCGCCTCCGTGGGATGTTCGCCATCGCCATCTTCGACAGGCGCCGGCAACGGCTCGTTCTCGCGCGCGACCGCTTCGGGAAGAAACCTCTCCACTACGCGCTTACGCCAGGCAACGGACTGCTCTTCGCCTCAGAGCTGAAGGGGCTGCTCCCTCTGTTGAGGTCACAAGGTCTGCGGCCGGAGATCGACCCGCAGGCGATCTACGACTTCCTCTCACTTGGTTCCATCCCCCAGCCATCGACCGTCTACGCGGGTGTCGCAGCGGTTCCGCCTGGCCACCTCCTCATCGCAGATCGCGACGGCCATAAGCTGAAGTCCTACTGGCAGCCGGTGTTCGGACCCAAGTTCAGTGGCACTTACGAAGAAGCACAAGCGGCCGTGCGTCGGCAGATAGAGGATGCGGTGCGCATACGGCTCCGCAGCGATGTGCCCCTCGGTTGCTTTCTCTCCGCCGGAGTCGACAGCAGCATCGTCACTTATGAAGCAGCCAAGCTCGTCGGTGACCAGCTCCAGACCTTCACGGTGAGTTCCGAGGACCCGGACCTCGATGAGTCGGGCGTCGCAAGCCGCACAGCCAAGCAGCTTGGGGTGAATAACACCGTCTTACATCTCGACATCGACCCGGTCCGCGACCTCGGCATCCTCGTCAAGGCGTACGACCAGCCGTTCGCCGACGCAAGCGCCATTCCGAGCCTGGAAGTATCACGCGCGGCGCGTGAGCAAGTGACCGTCGTGCTCAACGGGGATGGTGGAGACGAGCTCTTTGGAGGTTATCGGCGCCATGTGGCAATCGAGACCATGGCCGGTTTCGCTTGGCTCCCGCGCCCGCTCACCGCCGGTCTTTCCGCCCTCTTGGCACCGGAAAAGCGGTCCCGGCGTTCGCCGTTAGGACTGGTGGGGCGGATGCTCCGGGGCCTTGCGCTCCCACCCGAGGAGCGCTATCTCGTGTTCACGTCGGACATGCTGCTGGACGCCGACAAGCGCGAGACCTGGCATGGCGAGGCGCGAGCCACCGAGAACCTCGTTCTCGACAAACTAGACCGCCACCTCGGCGCCCTCGACATGCAAACGAACGCCGAGCTCCACCTGAACCTCCTAAGTAGCTTGCTGGTGAAGATGGATATAGCTACCTCAGCGAACTCGCTCGAAGGCCGGTCTCCTCTCCTCGACAACGAGCTCGCAGACTTCGTTTTCACCCTGCCGCCCAACTTCCGTGTTAGGAATCGCCGTCCGAAGGCCATACTTCGTGACGCGTACGCAGACGTCCTCTCCCAGGAAGTGGTCCGGGGCAAGAAGCGCGGGTTCGAGGTGCCACTGGCCAACTGGTTAGAAGGTTCCTGGCGTCAGCTCCTCAATGACACTCTTGGCGCTAGTGACGCCCGCACACTGGGCTTTGTCGACAGGTCGCTCATTCTGCGAGTGCTCGACCCGAACTCCTTCGGCGACCGCAACAAGGCCTACATCAGTTATGCGTTTCTGGTGCTCGAGTTATGGCTCAGGAACGTGAAGCCATGAAGGTCATGGTCGTGGGCAACATCGTCCAGTCGTTGGTCAACTTCAGAGGGCCCCTACTTCACGCGATGGTGGAACTCGGCCACGAGGTAGTGGCCGTGGCTCCGGAGGAGGACCTCCACTACGAGGAGGAGCTTAGCCGCCTGGGCGTCAAGTACCGCTGGGTGCCACTCGACCGGGCAGGCTTCAACCCAGCCTCGGATCTACGCTTCATGTGCGCCCTGCGGCGGCTGATGATCGAGGAACGGCCTGACGTCTTCCTCGGGTATACGATCAAGCCGGTCATCTACGGGAATCTTGGGGCTCGCCTCGCCGGCGTGCCCGCCCGTGGCGCCCTGATCACGGGCCTTGGCTATGCCTTCGGCGACGACGGACTGAAGCAGCGGCTGGTCGGCCTTGTCGCGAGCGTGCTTTACGCTTTGGCCCTGGCAGGGGCGAGAGTGGTCTTCTTCCAGAACCCTGACGACCGCGGCGAGTTCATACGCCGGCGCCTCGTCGATCCGTCACTGGCCACCGTCGTGGCTGGGTCCGGCGTGGATCTGGACCGGTTCACGAGCAGCGAGCCTCCACCCCCACCGCCTGTCTTCCTTTTGATCGCGCGGCTGATTAGGGAGAAGGGCATCGAGGAGTTCGTCGAAGCAGCGCGAGACCTGAAGGAGCGCTATCCGGAAGCACGCTTCCAGCTGCTCGGTCCGACGGACAAGAACCCGACAGCCGTCTCACCATCGTGGATAGACGAGCAGCAGCGTGCAGGCGTGATCGAGTACATGGGAGTGACGAATGACGTTCGACCCTTCCTCCACGCCGCCTCGGTTTTCGTCCTTCCTTCTTACCGTGAAGGCACCCCGCGCACGGTCCTGGAGGCGCTCGCCACCGGACGACCCATAGTCACGACCGACGCTCCCGGGTGCCGCGAGACCGTGGTGGACGGCGTCAACGGCTTCCTCGTCATACCTAGGGATGTCCGGTCGCTGACGGAAGCGATGGAGAAGTTCATTCTCGACCCAGAACTCGTACCCAGGATGGGCCTCGCGGGCCTCGAACTAGCGCGCACCAGGTACGACGTGAGGTTCGTGAACGCAGACATGCTACATCACCTGGGGCTGCAGCCAAAGGGCTGACGGCCGTTCTGGTCCAACTGCCGTCATGCTCGGGAAGCGCAGCATTCCTCGCTCAAGAGAGGGAACTTTGTTGTGACGTCCATCATCATGCCACCTTCCGGCATGTAGATATCATGAGCCGCAGCTAGCCGTACGAAACCGGCTTCAGGGGCTGGATCGGCGCCCGTTATTGGCGCAAGGATGCAGCCCGCGGTTCGTGGCGACAGAAAGGCTTTTCGATGAGCACAGTTCTCACTCCGCCCAACATCGATTGGGCCCCATGGCCCACATTCAACGAAGAACAGGTTCAAGCCGTAGCAGACGTTCTTCGGTCCGGACGCGTCAACCAGTGGACCGGCTCCGAGGTCCGAGAGTTCGAGAAGGACTACGCCTCCTACCTTGGGCGTGCGCACGCCGTTGCCGTCATGAACGGCACGGCCGCTCTTGAACTCGCACTGAAGGCCTTGGGTGTAGGTGCGGGTGACGAGGTCATCACCACCCCGAGGACCTTCATCGCCTCCGCCAGTTCCGCGGTGCTGCAGGGGGCCACTCCGGTCTTCGCGGACGTCGACCGCGACAGCGGCAACATAACGGCCGACACCATCGAGAAAGTGATCACGCCAAGGACGAAGGCGATCATCGTGGTGCACTTGGGCGGGTGGCCGGCCGACATGGACGCCATCATGCGCCTCGCCAGGGCCAACGGGATCCTGGTTATCGAGGACTGCGCGCAGGCCCATGGCGCAAGCCACAAGGGCCGGCCGGTCGGATCGTTCGGCGACGCTGCGGCGTTCTCCTTCTGCCAGGACAAGATCATCACCACTGGCGGCGAGGGGGGCATGGTAGCGCTCGATGACGAGGCGGCGTGGAACGTGGCCTGGTCCTACAAGGACCACGGGAAGAGCTACGACGCCGTCTTTCATAGGGAGCATGCGCCCGGATTCCGCTGGCTGCACGAGAGCTTCGGCACTAACTGGCGGATGACCGAGATCCAGGCAGTGCTCGGGCGACTCCAACTACGCGACCTCCCCGAGACCCTTAGGGTGCGCAACGAGAACGCGAAGATCCTACGCGAAGCGCTAGCGGAACAGCCGGCGCTCCGTATCCCCGCGGTCGAGCCGCCGGACATCCATGCCTATTACAAGTTCTACGTTTACGTGGTGCCTGAGGCTTTGAAGGACGACTGGAGCAGGGACCGGGTACAGGTCGAGTTGAATGCTACCGGCGTGCCCGTGACCTCAGGCAGTTGCAGTGAGATCTACAACGAGGTCGCGTTCACTGCGCTGAACATGAATCCCGCTGAACCCTTACCCTTTGCCAAGGAACTTGGAGAGACATCGCTGATGTTCCAGGTCCACCCCGGGCTTGCGGAAGCCTCGTTGCGGCAGGCGGCAGACGCGGTAAACGACGTGTTGGCGCGAGCCACTCGCTGAGCTATAGCGGTGCGTGTGGGCTATGCTAGTACCTTCATGGATGTCAGCTCCTTAAGTGACGGTGGGTCGATGGCCCCGTGACCGAACAACAGGTTGTAAAGATCTCGTTCAGAGAAGCGTTCCACTTCTTGGTTCGTGGCTTCCTTCCGGCCCTGGCCGTGGCCGTGGCAGCAGGTCTGTTGGCCTACTTCGCGACCCGTGACCCAGTGCCGATCTACCGCTCGACCGCAATCCTCCTTGCAACTCGCCCGGCGACCGGCTACTCGGGCTCGGTCAACATCCTCGAGCCCACCCAGGTCGATCCGGACGTTTACCGCTCGGCAATCGTCCAGGGCGGCCTATTGGAGGCGGCGCTGGCCAACGTGTTCGGTGAGACGCCGTCTATTCAACAGTTGACGGAATGGCGGCGGCGCGTCCGGGTCCGAGTCGACGAGAACCTCATCTCCGGCCTGGTCCGTATCGAGGTTGACGACAAGGACCCGGAAGTTGCCGCCCACGTCGCGAATGCACTGTCGGACTCCCTCCTGGCATGGGATCGGGACAGGGTAACCAGGAACCTACAAGCCACGGCAACGGCCCTGAGTCGTTCGGTCGCGTTGCTAGGGGCGCAGATCGCCACCGCGGAGCAGGCGGGTGACGACGCAACGGCCCAGGTGTTGAAGGCAACGAGGGATCAGCGTCTAGGTCAGTTGAGGGCAGCAGACGCCCTCAACCTCTCGGCCGTCGTGCTGGGGCTCCTCGAACCCTTCAAGTCCGCAGTCGTCGAGCCCGATCCCGTGAACGACAAGGCCCTCTTCATGACGGTGATCGCCTTCGCACTATTCTTCGTCCTCTCCTACGTCGTCATGTTCTTCGCCGGGATCACCGATCCGAGGATCAGGAACACGGATGATCTGACGAAGGCCACGGGCATCGAACCCATGACCACACTCCCCGACGAGAGGCGGGGGCCTGCGTTCCTCGAGGCCCTGGCACGCTTGGCGCTACCGCTGCCGACGACGGCGGCGCTTACCGCCCCCACAAGTGGCACCTCCCCTGCTGCGGGACAGGTAATCGTAGTGACGTCACCCACCACCGTCCGTGAGCGCTCCTTGTTGGCGAGGCATCTGGCCATGGCATACGCGAGGGCGGGATGGCGCGTCTTGCTGGTGGACGCGGATCTGAAAGAAGGTTTCATCTCGGCCTCGCTGTCGGCTGCGCCGCTGACGACGTCGTTGGTCGAGCTCCTGCGAGGCGTCGAAGACGCCGGCCCGGGCTCCATTGCGAACGGCTCGGGCACGCATTTCGATCTGATCCCTGCCGGTACGGTGCCGATCGACGGAGGCGCACTGTTGTTGGGCCGCAGGATCTCGTGGCTCATCGGCCGGTGGCGCTCGAAGTACGACGTGGTGGTCATCGACTCCACGGCGCTAGCGGCGTCTGCAGGGACCCTATCAATGGCCCGCGACGCAGATGCCGTAGTACTGGTGGCCAAAGCGAACAGCACGCGAATCGCGGCAGCGCAGGAAGCGGTCAGAGAACTCAAGCGCGCCGGGTCCAGCTTCATCGGAACCGTCCTGGCCGGAGTGGGCGCCCCGCTGCGAGGCTCGAAGGCGCCGAGACGGGGGGCCATGACTGCCAGCCCCGACATGAAGTCGACGCAAGTGACTCATGCGGCTCGCGCCAAGGTCGTGCAGCGGCCGAGGCGCGGAGCTTAAGTCCTGGTCGTTCACCTTCCGAAACTGGTCCAAGGACAACGTGGGCTAGACAACCTGGGCTAGACAACCTGGGCTAACTGCCGTATGAGGCCAGCTTGTGGAAGAAGCGGCGGTCGATGATCAGCAGGCACAGGGCATACAAGGTGACGCCGATGGCTACCTGAGCGAGAAGGGCGAGCGGACCCCGCCAGCCGCTGATCAGCACGAGGCCGGCTCCCATGGCCGCGGCAGCCAGGAAGATCGGGAAGGCCTCCTTGTCGGGTAGCGGCACCACGAACTCTCTACGGCCGAACCCCCAGGAGAGCAGCATTGCCACGAGTTGAGCCGCCAACGTGGCGTACACCGCCCCCAGAATGCCCACCCTGGGAATCAGCAACACGTTCAAGCCAACGTTGAGCGACGCGGTGATGATCACGATCCAAACCTGAATGATCGTGCTCCCGCTCAGTTGGAAGGACAGGTCGAGGTAGAAGGACTTCAGCCCGGCGACGAGTGCAGCGATGGCGATTCCAGGAATGATGACGGCCGCGGCGGCTCTGAACTCCGCGCCTACCATCACCGCCGCGATGTTCTGTGCAAGGATCGAGAGGCCGATGGCCGCCGGCAACCCGATGACCAACAATAAACGCAGCGTCCAGCGCAACATCTGTTGCGCGGCTGCCGAGCCTTCCTTCTCGAACGCCGACACTATCAGGGGATAGGCCGCCAGGTTGACGATGGTGAGCAGCATGCCGAGCGTGAACTGCGCAAGGTCGTAACCCACGGCGTACTGCCCAGCGGCCGCTTGGTCGATGAAGCCGGCAAGCATGAACCGATCGGAGCTGCTGATCACGAACGCGAGGGCGCCCGTTGCCGCCAAAGGCAGACCGTAGCGCGCGAGCTGCCGAGCGAGTTCAGGGTCGAACCTTTTCCGTGCGGCCGCCAGCCATTCTGTTGCGCCACCAAGGGCTATCAGGGGGAACAGCATCGAAGCTATCAGACCGATAAGTAGCCCGATTGCGCCCATGCCGGCCGCAGCGAGGCCGGCGCCTATCAGGAGACCGATGAGCGCCTTGGAACCGGAATAGAAGCCGTAGCGCATGGGCGAAAGCACGGATCTCTCACGTTCCGTGGTGATCTCGAATGCTCCTTGCACCACGAATATGCCGGCCCCGAGAAGGACGAGCTGCCGCGTGAAATCGTTAGCGATGAACAACCAGGCCGAGGCTATGGTCAGGGCGCTCACGCCTAGAGCGAGCGCCAAGTACATGCGAAACAAAGTCGCTAGGGTGGTCGTGGCGTCGTTGCCGGCCTTGGGCAGGAAGCGAAGTAGAGTCAGGCGCAACCAACGTAGGAGTACAGCGTCAGCAGCGCCAACCGCAGCGATCGTAAGGGTGTAAGCGCCGTACTGATCCGGATTGAGCAACCGAGTGTAGATGGCTATGGCCAAGAAGTTGAGGACCCCTGGCAAGCCCCGCGCCACCAGGTAATGAACGCCGTGACGAAGGAGCATGCCGCACAGCCTACTACTCGGTCCCGCACTGACGTCGCGCCAGCCCGGCCCCACAGCGGATCCTGAGGCTCAGGGTATTCTCTTGGCGTGGACGACGATTCGATGCGGCCGCTACGAGTGGCCCTGCTGCTGCCAAGCCTCACGGGAGGCGGAGCGGAGCGCGTGACTCTCAACCTGATCGAGGGGCTCGTCGAATTGGGCTGCGAAGTAGACCTGGTGCTTTTCACGGCAACCGGGGACTTGGTGGGCGCGGTTCCTGAAGGCGCTAATGTGGTGGATTTGCGGTGTGAGAGGGCGTTGCGTTCTCCGCTGCCCATTGCGCGCTACCTGAGAAAGCGTAGGCCGGCCGTGATGGTAGCGAACATGGGGCACACGAACCTGGTGGCGTTGCTTGCAAGGTCGCTAGCCCGCGTGCCTACGCGACTCGTGTTGACGGAACACTCGACCGTCTCAGCCACCGCGGCCGGCCTCAAAGACCGCGCCTACCGCCTCCTCGCAAAGATGGCCTATCCCTCCGCCGAGTCGATAGTGGCGGTGTCCAAGGGAGTTGCAGAGAGCCTCGTCGCCAACCTTGGGCTTGCCGAAGGCACCATTGACGTGATCTACAACCCCGTCCTCGCGAAACGTTACTGGCAGGCGCTCGAAGTTCCCGCAGAGCATCCGTGGTTTGGAGCGGACCAGCCGCCCGTGGTCTTGGGGGCCGGAAGGCTGGTGGCTCCGAAGGACTTTCCGACCCTCATCAAGGCTTTTGCCCGCGTACGTGAGACGCGCGAGGCGCGCCTCATGATCATAGGCGAGGGCCCGGAACGCTCAGCGCTCGAGTCACTGATTCGCGAACAGGGTCTGGGCGGTTCCGTGTTGCTCCCCGGGTTCGCCAGCAACCCGGTGGCGCTGATGGCCGGCGCCTCGGCCTTCGTACTTTCGTCCGTGCGCGAGGGATTGCCGACCGTGCTAATCGAGGCCCTGGCTTCGGGAGTTCCGGTGGTGTCCACAGACTGCGAGAGCGGGCCGCGCGAGATCCTGCAAGGGGGGCGCCTCGGGCGACTGGTTCCCGTAGGGGACATCGGGGCGCTCGCGACAGCCATCGCGGAAGCCCTGGACAGCGCCCATGAGAAGGTAGACCCCGAGTTCCTGGAAGTCTACACGCCGATCTCTGCCGCAAGACAATACCTTGATGCGGCCGGCTACCATGGGTAGCGTTACGCAACGTCTGGCTTTTCTCAGCGTATTGCTCTTCGTCCTGGTACTGCCGATCGAGAACGTGTTCGTACTGCCGACGGTAGGCAGTCTCAGTCGATTGATCGGGCTGGTGATGGTCGTAAGTGCCATACCCACGTTCCTGACGCGAGGTTCATTCGCTGTTCGGCGCCAAAGCCTCGTCGTCGTGCTCCTTGGCCTCTTCGTTCTGTGGACTTTCGCCAGCCTGCTTTGGAGCGTTGAAGCCTCGAGTACTCTCAACTATGCCTCTACGTTCACGCAGATTCTACTATTCGTCATCGTCATCTGGCAGGTGAGTACGTATCCTGCGGCTGTACAAGCCATTCAGCAGGCTTACGTCATAGGCTGCACACTGGCTGGGCTAGACGGGATCAGGAATTTCATCTTGGACAACGAGGCGGTCTTCCGGCGCTTCGCCGTTTCCAATACGGATCCAAACGACTACGCGCTCGCGCTCGCCCTAGGCATACCGATGGCATGGCAATTGTTCGCCACGGGCCGCGGCTGGTGGCGCTTCCTCAACCTCCTTTTCATACCTGTGGCCCTGGGAATGATAGTGCTTTCCGCGTCGCGCGGCGGAACCATCGCGGCCCTGGTCGCGCTACTGGTGGTGCCTCTGGGGCTAAGAACGCTAGACCGGTTCGGACGGCGCGCAGTCCTTAGCTTGGTGGTCGCCAGCGCTCTGGCCGTTCCCGTGTTCTGGAACGACATAGCAGCCGTCGTGGGCAGCAACATCGAGCGGATCGGCACGATCGGGACGGAGATTACCTCAGGAACCCTGAACGAAAGAGAGGTGCTCTGGGCGGCCGGCATGGAGGCCCTGTCGAGGCGGCCTATCATCGGCGTCGGGGGCGGTGCATTCCCGGCGGCCATCGAGAAAGTGTCCGGCCTGCGCTCGCCTGCCCACAACACGTTCATCTCCGTTGCTGTCGAGACCGGCACCGTCGGCTTCGTGCTTTTCGTCGCCATCCTCGCGGTGGCCATTACCCCGCACCTACGTGCCTTCAACGCGCGCTCGATGCCCAGTATCGTGCTGTTCGCTACTTTGCTGATTGGAATCGTTCCTCTGACCTGGGAGTTCCGGAAGCCGACATGGCTGGTCATCGCGCTTCTATTGTTGACGCGCGGCGTTCTGGTCGGTCGCTTCACCGCCCCCGGATCCGCTGCCGCCCCGGTTAGTGATGGCAGCGCCCAGGAAGTCGCGGTGGAGCGACGGCCCTGACTTGAACGTAGGCCAGTTGGGAAATCACGGATGGTCAGTGCCGGACGCGAATACGGGGGCGCGGAAAACGGTCCATGGACACCCACGTTCCCGCGGTTTTGGGGGAAACCCACCTTGCCACCCGGAGCGCGGGTCACGCCGGACTTCCGGAATGCTGACCAACTGCAGTGGCCAGGCCCGTGCAAGTCGGTCAGACCCACTACACTTGTGCTGTTTGTCACTTCTGGCTCCGCTCGACCTTCTGGCTGAGAGCACCCGGAGATGTTCGCGGATGAGATTTGTGGTGCTGCACGCAGGAAACGCTTAACCGTCGCGAGGATCGGAGCAGGCCCGCGCGCAGCCTTCGAAGACCGAGACCCGCAACCGAACCCTCACCTCCGGATTCTCACTCCCAGTAGATTGGCTTCTCATGATGGCTGGATAGGCTGGCCCCCAAGACTTGACCGAGAGGTCAGCTTGACGTCCTTGGCAGTGCTGAGGGCAAACAGCGTCTGATGGGCGCAAGGCGGCGATGAAACGCTGAATCCCGAGATGGGCATCATGGGAAGCGTGGAGCCAGTGATGCAACCGGCCCTAATTCGAAGATGGTTGCTTCGGTAAAATCAGGAGTTGATTCCGGTGAAGATTTCCCGAGTTTCGCGATTGGGGAATTCTAGCTCGAACACGGAGCAGCCAATACGTCGAGGTATCCCAATTTCACTAGTACTGTTGGCTGTCGCGTTCGTACTCGCTTCATGTACACAAGACTTGTCTGCGACAAACGGCCGTGGCGGCCTAGAAACTACGGCCTGGTCGTGGGTTGCCGTTGGTTATAGCGATGCAGAAATCGCCGGTGGCCAAGCGCCCATTCAGGTCCAAGCAACGAGCGAGGGCGCGGTAGAAGACATCTCGATCACCGCCTCTGGGCATGACATCTGGAACACGAGAGACGAGTTCGTCTACTACTACACCAAACTCGAGGCCGACGGCTCGCTATCGGTCAGGCTCAGCTCTTTCGATCCCGCCAACCCGTGGAGCAAAGCCGGCATCATGATACGGAAGAACCTGGAAGACGATGCTCCCAATGCACTGCTGCACATAAGCGGTTCAAATGGCTCAGTGCTTCAAACCAGAGATAGTAGTGGTGCGTCCACGAGGGTCGAGAACTCCAGTTCCGCGACGAAGCCTGGCTCATTCATGCGGCTCACCCGAGCTGGTGATGATCTCATCGCAGAACTGTCCACAGACGGAACGGCGTGGAGTGAACTGGGTCGCGTAACGCTGAACCTAGATGGGCCAGTACTGATAGGACTGGCTGTAACCGCCAACCCTGAGACTGAGGGTGAGTTGCCGAAGGTAAGAGCCGAGTTCTCTGACCTGGCTTACATGCCGGAGAAATCAGTGGCAGAGCCGAGCGATCCCACACCACCAACTCAACCTACGGAGCCCACCGAGCCCGCTCCTGCGCCCAGGCTTGAAGTGCCACAGGCCACCCTCTACGTGTCGCCATCGGGCTCGAGCAACAACTCGGGTAGGAGCGTTGACTCACCTCTCACGCTGGCAGCAGCAACCAGCATCGTTCGACCAGGCGACGTGGTCTACCTTCGGGGAGGCGTTTATCCGCTCAACCACTACTTCACTCGATCCGGAACGAGGACCGAACCAATAATCTGGGCCTCATATCCGGGTGAGTGGGCCATCTTCGATGGCTCGGGCCTAAGGCGTGGGTCGGCCAGTGACAGGGTATGGGTACGAGACGCATCGTGGAACGTGTTCGCGAACTTCGAAGTGAGGAACAGCCCTCAACAGGGCGTACTTGTTCAGGGCTCGAACGACAATCGGTTCTATGGCCTGATCACGCACGGCAACCATGGCTCGGGAATCCAGTTGATGAACTCCAGTCGCAACGTATTGGAGTACATCATCACTTACGATAACGTCGACGAGAAGAACCCCCGTGGAGAAGCCGGCGAGGACGCTGATGGCATCGGTATTTCGTCGGGGGACCGGAACATCATCCGCTATACGGTTACCTACTCCAACTCCGACGATGGCATAGACGCTTGGACGTCCACCAATACACTAATTGACAGCGTAATCAGCTTCGATAACGGTCGCCTAGCTGAAGGTGATGGTAACGGGTTCAAATTGGGCGGGCCCGTTTCGTCGAGCAACACCATCGTTCAACGCTCGATAGCGTTCAACAACAGGTCTCGGGGTTTCACGAGTAACGGCGGAAGCAACGTGCAAATGCTGAACAACACGGCATTTGGTAACGCCGGAGTGGCATTCCAAGGAGACAGGTCCACCACTTTGAGGAACAACCTGTCGGACACGACACGGTTAGATCTCGCTTCCGCCTCGTCGAGCCACAACAGTTGGGATATCGGCATTCGCAACCCCACGTTCGCAAGCACATCACCCTCGAATCCCGGATTCCTTGCCCTCGCCGAAAGTAGTCCGGCCAGGAATGCGGGCACCGATGTAGGGCTGCCCTTCTCAGGTTCAGCTCCAGACCTGGGTGCCCTTCAGTACCCCATGACGATTGCAGGGCTTGTGAACAACCCCTCCTTTGGAATGGCCGAACTGGCGGAAGTGATCTCCAACCTTAGGTAATTGCTCGAGCATTTGTGAGCGAGCCGGACGCCCGATCTCCGGCTCGCTCACAAACTTATCAGCCGCCGTCAAGGGCCAACTGGAGCGCGGTTCAAACCTAGTCAAGGGCACAGCAAGATTGAAGCAGGCACGATCTAGGAACTCGTTCTGAAACGCTAGCGGCGTGAGTGCCCGCATATGCGCTCCGATCTGGCTGCTGCTTGTCGGTGTTAGGCCTACTCCCCCTGGGCCCTAGCGAACTACGGTGGCGTCCGCTTCAGCTACGGGTAACATGATGCAAGACACCGGTTGCCCATTCAGGCGCATCAGCGGCGCCGACGACCATCCAGGAGTTCTTCGAACAACCCTTCCCAAACGTCCATCACCGCTTGGGGCTCGAAGGCGCTCTCCACGTACTCTCGAGCCGTCCTGGTCATCTCTGCTCTCTGCTCAGGTGAAAGCTGCATTAGTCGCCGCATTCCATCTGCAAGCGCTTCCTCGTCGTCAGGAACTACGACGACACCCGTTCGATCGTTCTCGATGATCTCAGTTACACCGCCTACTGAAGTTGCCACGACCGGCAAACCGGCCAGGCATGCCTCCAGTACTACGTTCGGCAGCCCCTCCCAGCGGGAGGCCAGTACTAGACCGTCCGACGCAGCCATCAGCTCTCCGATGTCCTTGCGATTGCCGAGAAATGAAACGCTGTCGTCCAGGTCCAGGGCCGACCTAAGCGCAAGTAGCTCACCTTCTTGAGAGCCGCTCCCTGCGATCGCCAAATGCACGTCCTTGCCCTCTTTCCTCAACCTGGCCAGAGCTTTCATGGCGACCTCGTTCGCCTTCTGCGGCTCCAACCTACCGACGGAGAGCCACAACCACGTCGAGCCCAAAGCCCTTCCAACGAGCTGGTCCCGTGACTTCACCTCGGACCCCGGCGCACTGAGCTCGACTGCGTTACGAATCACCTGCAGCCTCTCGGGCCGAACCACGCGCCGTTCCAGTAGCGCTTTAGCGGCAAGCTCAGAATTGGTGGTCGTCCTCGTGGCGAGTTTGTCCGTCATCGACATGAGCTTGTCGGCCAGCCAACCGCCGAACACGGCGTTCCGGATCGAGCTCACGACGACCGGTACGCCCGCCAGGCGCGCGGCCACGCGTCCGAGAACGTTGGAGTGGTACAAGAAAGTACACACGATATCTGGCCTGTGCCTCCGAAAGAGCCGTACGAGTTTCGGTAGGCTGCGTGGGTCATACCTACCACGGGGTATTCCCAGGCTATCAACCAGTATGTTCTTCTCGCTCAGGACGCCTCCATAGTCATTGAGGTCCATCAAGGTCACGATCCGGACGGTCCAGCCGCGATCGGCTAGGGCGACCGCGAGCCTGACCATTTGGGTCTCAGCACCACCCTTGAATAGGCTGATGATGACGAACGTGATGCGGGGTTTGAGGTTGTTCTCGATCACCGGAGGAATCGCCATGTGGGTTACATCTCTCTACGTTGGTTCGTGTCTCGAATGGGAAGTCGGCGTACCTACCGACAGGTACTAAGCGGTGGACCCCGCCTGTTGGACAGTTCCTCTTGGTTCTTAAGTTCTAGCACAGGCTCATGACCTGCGCTTGGGGTTGGCTCGGTCCCGGCAGCAGTAGCGTTGCCTTRGCYGCTGGTAGCGAGYGGGTGTAAGCCTCGAYYGGGGTTTGGTCCTCCARGCTCGAATGGAACCTGTCAGCGTTGTAGTAGTCCAGGTARTTRCTGATGCATTGCCGGGCTTCCCACACGCTGTCGTAGGCCCGCAAGTAGACCTCCTCGTGCTTCAACGTCCACCAGAAACGCTCGATGAAGACGTTGTCCCTCCAGGCGCCTCGACCATCCATGCTGATCTGCACGCCAGCCGCCTGCAACGCGCTGGTGAAGGCATTGGCAGTGAACTGACTGCCAGCGTCGGAATGATGGATGACGCCCTCGCCGGTGAACTGCGAATCGAAGCGGCGCCTCGCGGTCACCGCCTGATCCACCGCCTTCAGGACGAGATCCTCGCTCTGGCTGCTGGCGATGGTGAAACCCAGGATGCGCCGACTGCCGGCGTCCTGCAGGAACGACACGTACACGGTTCCCTCGCTGGTCCTGACGTGCGTGAAATCAGCGACCCACACGATATCCGGCGCGCCGTTATCCCATTCGCGCCGCACCAGGTCGGGATAGCGCTCACGGCCCGCTGCGCGTTTGGTGGTGATCACGCGCCTGAGCCGCGAGCGGCCCCGCACCCCAGCCATCTTCATGAGGCGCGCCACCTGATCACGTCCCAGAGCGTGCTGCAAGCGGTTCAAAGCGTGCCACATCTTCCTGACCCCGTAACAGGAGTAGTTGGCGGCGTGCACCTGCCGCACCAGCGGCACCAGGCGCTCGTCGGATAGGGCTCGCGCTGAAGGTGGGCGCTTGATGGCCGCGTAGTACGTGCTGGGGGCGATCTGGATCTCCATCTCGTTGAGGATCTCACAGATCGGCTCGACCCCGAAGCGCGCCTTGTACGCGTCGATGTAAGCGACGACTACTTGAGTTTGCGGTCGAGCTCCGCCGCCGCGAAAAACGCCGAAGCGGTCTTCAGAATCTCGTTCGCCCGCCTCAGCTCCGCGACTTCCTTGCGCAGCACCTTGATCTCCTCGCGCTCGGCCGTCGTCACGCCCGGCTTCTCTTTCGCGTCAACGCGCGCCCTATCGACCCAGCCGCGGATCGTATCGGGCGGCACGCCGACAAGATCGCTCAGGTGCCGCAAGGACGCCCTGGCAGCCTCCTGCGGCTCTGCTTCGCGGCGCTCGTAGAACACCCGGATGACCCGCTCCCTGGTTTCCTGGTCGTACTTCAATCGCATGCTCCATTCTCTCCTTTCGCGTGAGAACGGAGCCTCTACGAAACCCAGGGCAGTTCAGTATCGGCACTCGTCCAGGCCGTTCGAAACTCTCTGGCGGCGGGCGAGCGCGTAGTGGTGCATTGCCGTGGCGGGCAGGGCCGCACGGGGACGATCGCCTCCATCGCGCTGTGCACGTTCGGGCACGCACCCGACGAAGCTATCCGCCTGGTGCGTGAAGCGCAGCCGCGCGCGGTCGAGAACCATACCCAGCAGGCGTACGTGCGGGAGGCAGGCATTCGCTTGGCGCCCAGGAGCCCCAATGTGGTGGCCGCGGAACATGTGCCGGCGCGTTCTTCAGCGGCGCTAAACGACGCTGCCGACCGCAGCCGCGGCGCCCTGCTCGGCCTGGCTGTTGGCGACGCCCTGGGAACGACCCTGGAGTTCAAGCAGCCCGGCACCTTCGAACCCCTTACCGACATGGTGGGTGGCGGGCCGTTCAACCTTGAGGCGGGCGAGTGGACCGACGACACGAGCATGGCCCTATGTCTGGCGGAGAGCTTAGTGGAGAAGGGGGGCTTCGATCTGCTGGATCAGATGGAGCGGTACGTGCGGTGGTGGCGCGAGGGGCACTTCAGTGTCAAGGGTTACTGCTTTGACATCGGCAACGCCACAAGTGCGGCCTTGCGGCGCTTTGAGCAGACGGGCGAGCCGTTCTCGGGCTCGACCGATAGGTACTCGGCGGGTAACGGCAGCATCATGCGTTTGGCGCCTATGCCAATAGCGTTTGCACATGATCCGGTTGAGGCGATCCGCTTGGCGGGCGAGAGCTCGCGCACCACTCACGGCGCCCGGGCCTGCGTGGACGCCTGCCGCTATATGGCCGGCCTGATTGTTGGGGCCATCAACGGTGCTAGCAAGGAGGAGTTGCTCGCCCCTTATTTCACGCCGAGTCCGGGTTCGTGGGAGGAGGGGCCGCTGTGCGACGAGGTGGCTGAGGTGGCGGGTGGGTCGTTTTTGCGTAAGGAGCCGCCTGAGATTCGGGGGAGTGGGTACGTGGTGGCGTCGTTGGAGGCGGCGTTGTGGGCGTTTGCGAGGAGCAGCTCATTCGAGGAGGGCGCATTACTGGCGGTGAACCTGGGTGATGATGCTGACACCACTGGCGCCGTGTACGGGCAGATGGCGGGCGCCTACTACGGTGCCACCGGGATCCCTGATAGATGGGTGGAGTTGCTTGCGCTGTCCGACCGCATTGAGAAATTCGCGGATCAATTGGTCTTCGAGGAGTAGGAAATTAAAGTAACCGATTAACGAAGGAAGGAAGCGCATAGGGTCTGCAAGGGTTTACTCGAAAAGTTCTCAGAAAGAATTCTACTGAGCCTGGTGGAAGCAGAGAGAATGGATTTCTATATTCCGGTCTGGATGGCCACGTCAACTAATTACCGACCCCCGAGGCCTCATCACGTACGTACCTGTCACGCTGTTGAATACAGGTGTCCACCCAGCCTCGCCCATCTCGTACTCGCCTGTCATGGGGTTTAGAATTGGCACCGCTCCCCGGAGTCGTAGCACCCATTCCCCATTTACTGGGTTCTTCACTGGCTTGCTACCTACCGGAGCAAACTCGAAAGCGCCCGTCACCGGGTTCGCTTGCAGAGTCCAGTGTTCGGGAACCACATCTACTTTGCCCGTCACCGAATTGGCTTTATGCATAAGTCGCAAGAAAGTCCCCCTTGCCGCTATCAATGAAGTGGGTCACGCCCACTCTTGCTCAGTTGCAACCCGTGGTCTCAGGTTAGTAGCGCCAAGACCAGCTCTTGCATTCGTATGAATGTGAAGATGCTGTCCGACGCAAGAGCCTCAGCAAAGAACTTTGTCGGCGGAAGAGGCTATCTAGACGTCGCGCTCAGGGCATCAGGGCAATAGTAAGTTATGCCCAGAATCACGGACGACGAATCCAATCGAGTCGATCGATTCTTGAATGCATTCAATGTAGTGGAAGGTGAGGTGCGGAAGAGAACCGGAGTTGGAGCGGAGGTTTCTTTCCGGGAGGCATCGCGCGCCTTAGCTAGGAACCAAGGTTGGTGGCAAGCACATGAACCGTTTATGAGTACCTTTGCCGAAATCAGAAACTTCCTGGTTCATACCCGTACTCGCCCAGAATTCGTTGCGGCTGTGCCTCATCCAGACACGGTCGATCGTATCGAGCGAATCGCTGAATCTCTGGCCCGGCCTAAGCGGGTCACTCCCACGTTCAGAACTGAAGTGGCAGCCTTTAGCCCAGATCAACCGCTTACCGACCTCCTAAGGATAGTTCACGAAAGGGACGTGACGTTCTTCCCAATTGTCGGCAGCGACGGGTTTCAAGGGCTCATTACCGGAAATGGAATCATGCGTTGGTTAGCCTGGTTAGCTGATGAAGATCCTCTAACTGATCTCTCCGAGATACCTGTGTCGAGCATTCTAGGCTTCGAAGAAAGCAGAACTAACTACCATTTCGTGCCTCACGACACACCGGTCCTTGAGGCTTTTGACCACTTCCGTCAGCGCCCGGAACTAGAGGCAGTCTTGATCACTCATAACGGCAGGGCGTCTGAGGCGCTGCTAGGCATCATCACAATCTGGGACGTGACGAATCGAATGGTGGATTGATCGAGCGTCTGCGATTGGGAACCAAGTGATTCTAGGTGCCAGATTCTGAGGCCCTAGACTGGACGACGTTGGCCCACTTCAGCGGCGCGCTGAGATCTATAGGGTTTCGAGTGTTTGCCCTGGGTACGTCCAGAGGCTAGGCTGCGTCATTGCCTGTCGCATATTCATGAGATCATGTAGATGATCTTAGGATCCCATCATGCTCGGGGCACGGCCTGTCATAACGTTGTCAGCAGCGAAAGGTAATGATTATCGGAGGCTACAGCTGGTGGGTTGTAGACAGAAATACGTGATGATGAATAAGGACGATGCATGAACGAGCCTCATCTCAGGCGACTTCTTCAGCTTAGGCTGGCCGTGTCCTATCTAGGAGAACGCGCTCAGTTCGCGTGGTGGTCCACAGCGTTTTTCGAGGCCGCAAGTAAACAGTTCCTGGAGCCCGTGTTTCCAAAGACGGCTTTCTGGGCCCAATATCATGGTGTGGTTGAAGCCGGTCGGCGCGTCCATGACGAGCGCCTGAGCGTGGGAAGTTTCCACCTATTTAGGCTGCCAGAGGAACTCGAGCAGGACCTATTAGCCGAGTTGAAGCGCGTAGCAGGGTCTGAGGTCGCCTCGTTGGCGCCTAGTGGTAAGGACGAAGCATTAGAGACGCTGCGTGATATCTCTGGCGCGACCAATGGGGATTCTTCCGAAGGCCCCATGCTCGTTGGGGAAATGCACCAGCTATTCGAGCCAGAGGCTATTACTACGGTTGCAAGGTCCTATCTGCGTGCGTTCCTGCACGGGATGCAAGTGTTCCCATACTTCGACGGCAAGCAGTGACAGCAAGTATAAAGTACGACACTAACCTGGCCATGGGCCTGGGCCTAATAGACGAAACGAAGGTGTTGTTGGATGCCTGGGAGCCTCCCATGAGCGCACCTGAACTTTACGAGGTAATTCTGGAGTCTGGGGCCCTGTCACGGATATCCGCGTACCGCCTCCGCAATATCGTCGTACGGGCTTTCGGAAACCGATACCTCACCGACGATGGCAAACCAGCATCGGCCCTAAAACATCTGGTCACCGCCCTGCCTGCTTCTCAGCTCGAGCAGCTCTTCTATCTCTACACGGCGCGCGCGAACCGGATCTTCGCGGACTTCGTCAGACAGGTCTACTGGCCGGCATACCAATCGGCAGCCTCATTCCTGACCAAGGCTATGGCGGAGACGTTCATCTGGCGGGCGATCGACGACGGCAAGACGCCTTCCCGCTGGGCCGACGGACAGGTGATGCGCGTCGGGAGGTATCTCACCGGATGCTGCACTGACTTCGGGCTACTTGGGCCGCCGTCAACTGCCGGCCGGCCCCTACGCTCCTTCTCGATCGAACCGGACGTGGTCACCTACCTCGCCTACGACCTCCACTTCAAGGGCATCGGGGACAACACGCTCCTGTCGCATGAGGACTGGAGCTTGTTTGGGTTGGAGCGTCAGGACGTTCTCGAGGCCCTGAAGCGCAACTCGTTGAAGGGCCACTTCATCGTCCAGGCAGCCGGTGACGTGGTGCGGATCGATTGGAAGCACCGTGGAATGGAGGCGCTCTGCGATGTACTCGCTCAAGGCTGATTTCGACGAGCTCCGGACGCGAATCCGGCAGGGTCGCGAGCTGAACCATGCCAGCTTCGAACCGATCTACTACCTGGTGTTCCCACCGAAGCAAGTTCTAGCGGTGAAACGCCAGACGCCAGCCTGGATCTCGAGGCTCAAGCAGGACGGCTGGAACGTCAAGACCCTATCGATGGCGGAGGAGATCGACCGCATCCTCAAGGCCGATGGCAGACGTAACCTATGGCTCCAGATGGATCGCCAGGCGCCACTCAACTGGAAAAGGACCAACGACTCGCTCGCCAATGCCCTTACGTATGACAACCGACTCGTCGAGAGCCTGAAGTCTGCACTCCGGTCGATGCAAGAGGACCCAAAGGGCTTGCTGCTCGTCACGGACCTCGAAGCGCTGCATCCCTACATCCGCATCGGCGCCATCGAGGGGCATCTACAGGGCGAGTTCAACGTACCTACCGTCTTCCTGTACCCGGGCGTGCGGACCGGCAAGACCAGGCTTAAGTTCCTTGGCTTCTACCCCGACGACGGAAACTACCGCTCCGTCCACGTCGGCGGCTGATCAGCGAGTTCGGGGGAGTAGAGATGACGACCATCAGTACGCTGTTCGACCCTAGTAAGAACATCTACCGGTCGATCGAAAAGGTAATCACCTACGGCGCGGCGCAGGAAGATCGCCTAAAGGCGGAGATCTCCGAGTACGTAGTCACCGACAACATCGACGAGCAGTTTCGTAAGCTCCTCGATCGCATGCAGCTCGCGATGGACACCGGCGGCAACAACGAGATCGGCGTATGGGTCTCGGGCTTCTACGGCTCGGGCAAGAGCTCGTTCACCAAGTACCTGGGCTTCGCCTTCGACGAGTCGATCACCGTCGATGGCGCGCCGTTCGTCGAGCATCTACACGCGCGCTTACGAACTCCACAATCCAAAGCGCTGCTGAACTCCGTCGTGAAGCGTTTCCCATCTGCCGTAGTGATGCTGGACCTGGCAAGCGAGATGCTGGCGGGGTCGACGATGGCGGACGTTTCCACCGTCCTGCACTACAAGATCCTTCAGTGGGCGGGCTACTCGCGAAATGTCAAGGTAGCAGCGCTCGAGCGCAGAATCGAGAAGGACGGCCGCACCCAGGAGTTCGAGGAGAAGCTCGCCGCCGCGCTGCCGGGCGTACCGTGGAAGGAGCTCCAGAATGACCCCCTCGTGGTCGACGGTCTCGTGCCCCAGATCGCACACGAGATGTACCCGACGCTGTTCCCAGACGCCAAGTCGTTCTCCACTAACACGGAGGGGTTCTCCCAGTTCGAGGCCGAGCGCGTGCAAGAGATGCTCGACATCATCCGCGAGAAGAGCGGCAAGGAGAACGTCATCTTCGTCATCGACGAGGTCGGGCAGTACGTTGCCTCCCGCGACAACCTGATCCTCAACCTCGATGGGTTGGCGAAGAACCTCAAGCAGCTCGGCCAAGGCAAGGCGTGGCTCGTCTGCACCGCGCAGCAGACGCTCACCGAGGATGACCCGCGGGCAAGCCTCAACTCGCCTCAGCTATTCAAGCTCAAGGACCGCTTCCCGATCCAGATCGACCTCGAGTCGAGCGACATCAAGGAGATCGTCTACCGTCGCCTGCTGGGTAAGTCGCCGGCCGGCGAGACGGAACTGTGCCGCCTGTTTGACACCCAAGGCCAGGCCCTACGGCACAACACCAGGCTGCAAGACGCGAAGTACTACGACGCGGACTTCACGCGCGAGACCTTCACTAACCTCTATCCCTTCCTGCCAGCGCACTTCGACATCCTGCTCCATTTGCTAGGCGCCCTCGCGAAGTCCACTGGGGGCATCGGCCTCCGATCCGCCATCAAGGTCATCCAGGACGTCCTTAGGGGCGAGGGCGGCAGCGGAGCCATGGCCGATCAGCCGGTAGGTTGGCTGGCTACGTCGGTCACGCTCTATGACGAGCTCGAAACGGACATCAAACGCGCCTTCGCTTCCGTGCACCAAGCCGTGGGCAAGGTGAAGATCCGCTTCCCAGACTCGCAGATCCACCACGACGTGGCCAAGACGGTCGCAGTTCTGCAGATCCTCGGCAACCTCCCGGTGACGCTGCACAACGTGGCTAGCCTCATGCATCCTTCCGTCGACGCACAATCGCAGCTCGACGCGGTGACGGCGGCCGTACAGGAGCTCCTCAACGATCCGCTCGTGCCTCTGGGCGAGAAGGACGGAAATCTAGTATTCCTGAGCGAGAAGCTCCGGGACATCGAGCAGGAACGCGGAGCCATCCCGCTACGCACGGTGGAGGTCAGGCGGGTGTTCAACGAGGCGCTCCGGGCGACGTTCGACCCGCTACCGCGCGTGACGCATCAGGGCTCGATGACGGTGGCCACAGGCCTGAAGGTCCTGGGGGCCACCGGGCCCAGCGCCCTCGCTGGCGAGCAGAACACCATCCAGACCATCGTCGAGGCGGTGCCGCCGGCCGAGTACGAAACCGCGAAGAGCCGGCTCGTGGAGGAGTCGCGCAACCGTTCCGAGAGGAATTCCATCTGGCTGCTCGCCCGCGTAGGGCCAGAACTCGACGACTTAGCCGGGGAGATCTACCGCTGCCACCGCATCGTTGAGCTGCACCGCAACGAACCCGACCAGGAGGTCAAGGACTACTGCGCGGGGCAGCTCGAGCGCGCTGCGAGGCTCGCCACACAGCTGCAGAGCAAGATCAAGCAGACGCTGCAGGCTGGCTCCTTCGTGTTCCGGGGTCAGGCCACCGCGGTGTCGGCGCTGGACACTGACCTCCTCGAGGCCTCGAAGAAGCTTCTGTCGGATGTTTCGGCCCAGGTTTTCGACCGGTACGTCGAAGCCCCGGTGCGCGTAACCACCGATGTGGCGGAGAAGTTCCTGAAGATCGCTAACCCGGCCGCCATCACGAGCGCGCTGGACCCGTTGAGCCTAGTGCAAACGAGCGCGGGCTCGCCCAAGTTCGATACCGACCACAAGGCGATCGTCAGCATCCGCGATTACCTCGAGAAGCACGGCTCCGTCGAAGGCAAGCGGCTGCTCGACCACTTCAGCAACGACCCCTTCGGTTGGTCGCCAGATACGACCCGTTACATTCTCGCCGCCATGCTGATGGCGGGCGAATTGAAGCTGAAGGTCTCCGGGCGGGAGGTCACGGCTGCTGGGCAACAGGCCGTTGAGGCGCTCAAGAGCAACAACGCCTTCAAAAACATTGGGATTTCGCTGCGCGATGAACGTCCTTCCAACGAGACGCTGAGCCGGGCCGCTGTACGACTGACCGACCTGTTGGGCGATACGATCCTGCCGCTAGAGCAGGAGATCAGCAAAGCGGTAGCAAAGAGCTTCCTCAAGTTCCAGCACGACTACGCACCGTTGGCAGAGCGACTCAACAGTCTAGGAGTGACAGGCAGCGAACGTGTCCGTAGCCTGAACTCCGAAATCGCCGATCTGCTGTTTACGGACGCCTCGGACGCTCCCACGCTCTTGGGAGCCGAGGCTTCGTCCCTGTACGACAACCTCACGTGGGCCCAGGAAGCTAACAGTGCGCTTCGGGATGGGCTGGAAGAAGTTCTGAGGGATCTGCAAGTACACCGATCGGAGATCGGAAACCTGCCGGACACCGGAATCCCCGGAGAGCTACGGCAGGAGGTAGCCCCTGAGTTAGAGGCGCTGTCCGAGCGACTGGCCTCCGAGGAGTTCTTCAATCATGCGAACGACCTTCATTCGCAGCTCACGAGCCTCAAGGCGCGTGTGCGCGAGGCAGTTGAGAAGTTGTCGGAGCGCCAGCAAGCAAGGATAGAGGCGGCTGCTGAGGAGCTGGAGAAGACGTTAGGTTGGGAGGAGCTGAGCCAAACGGAGCGAGCCGGCGCGGTAGCCCACCTCGAATCGTTAGTGATCGAGGTAAGCCAGGACCTTGCAGGCCTCAAGAAGCTGCTCACGCGTGATTACGACATCGGCAGCACGGTAGAGGACCTGAAACGCTCCATCCAGCGGCAGGGCCAGGAACGCCTCCGTGCGCGCTTGGAGGAGGAGCGGGAGAAGGAAGGGAAGACGGGGCCTTCGAAGCTGTCGAAGACCGTGAAGGTACCCGCGAAGGCAACTACCGCCGCCGACCTCGACTCGGTGATCAAGACTCTCAATGAGATCAAGGCCCAGATGGGTTTCTACGCTGAGGCCGACATCCGCTTCTCGGTCGATGAGGGTGGTAACTGACCATGGCGTTCGATCAGGCTACCCGCAACCGCCTTCAGCGCCTCGTGGGCGAGGCGCGCGCTCTGCTCGAAGAGGAGTTCGCGCGTCAGCTACGGCAGGACTTCGGCTTAGACCCGGACACTGGCTCGCTAGCTCAGCTCGACAGCCTGCGCCACATTGACGACGCGCAACGCGAGACCGCGCGCATCCTCCGGGCCACCCTCGCCCACTACATGGCTGGCGGCGGCACGACCGCGGCGCAAGGGCTGGACCGCATCGTGCGCGAGCAGGCCTTCACGGTGTTCAACCGGCTTGCTGCGTTGCGCATGGCTGAGGCCCGCGGCTTGCTGGTTGAGTCGGTTGGCAACGGGTTCAGGGCGATGGGATTCCAGCTGTACTCTCGCCTTGCCGGTAGCGGCCTGGGCGAGACCGGTGAGGCCTACCGTGTATACCTGTTCAGCGTGTTCGATGAGCTGGCGCAGGACATGCCGGCCCTGTTCGACCGGTACTCGCCTCAGGGGCGCCTCTTCCCGCGTGAAACGACGCTACTGGAGTTGCTGGACCTTATCAATAATCCAGAGATCGAGCCGCTATGGTCCGAGGACGAGACCATCGGCTGGATCTATCAGTACTTCAACTCGGCCGAAGAACGCCGCGCGATGCGCAAGGCGAGTCAGGCGCCCAGGAACAGTCGGGAACTGGCGGTACGGAACCAGTTCTTCACGCCACGCTACGTGGTGGAGTTCCTGGTGGACAACTCCTTGGGGCGGCTGTGGTTCAACGCCACTAGAGGCAAGACCGAGCTGCGTGACCGGTGCCGGTACCTGCTGGTGACCCCTGACGAGGAGCCGGCACCCACAAGGAAGCTTAGAGACCCACGGACCTTGAAGCTCCTTGATCCGGCGTGCGGCTCCATGCACTTCGGCCTATACGCCTTCGACCTGTTCGAGCAGATCTACAAGGAAGCGTGGGATTGGGAGCAAGAATGCGGACCGGGATCGCTTGATTTTTCGACGCATCCAGATTCCGACTTCGGGCCTATAAGCAACACCTACGCTGATGAAGCCGAATTCCTACGGGACGTTCCCAGGCTCATCATCGAGCACAACCTCTACGGTGTCGACATCGATCCGCGAGCGGCTCAGATCGCCTCGTTGGCGCTCTGGCTTCGTGCCCAGCGTGCGTGGCATCAAGCCGGCGTGAAGGCTAAGGAACGTCCGGCTGTCGGCCATGGCAACGTGGTGGCTGCAATCGCCCCGCCTGCCGAGAAGGCGCTTCGTGAGCAGGTAGCGGCCACCCTCGACTCCCGAGACGCGACGCTGTTTGAGGAGAGCCTCAAGTTCTTGGAGGACGTGGCCGAGATGGGAGTGCTCCTACGGGTGGAGCAAGAGATTCCTAGGCTCGTCCGGAAGGTTTTTGGAGAGCACGGGCAACTCTACGAAGAGCAAGACGCCGAGCGCTGGAGCGAAGCCGAGGCGCGACTCCGTACCGCCTTAACAGAGTTCGCGCAGGCTTCACAATCTACTTTCCAGGGACGGCTCTTCGCCCAGGACGCGATGCAGGGGCTTCGGCTGATCGACCTATGCCGCGAGGTCTTCGATGTTGTCCTTATGAACCCGCCGTTCGGTGCGCTACCCGCGGGGGCGAAGGCGCATCTCACCAAGGCCTATCCGCGTAGTAAGAACGACCTTCTAGCGATCATGGTCGAACGAGGCCTTGAGTTGATGCGTTCTGGAGGGCGCCTTGGGGCCATAACCTCGCGCACGTGCTTTTTCCTTTCGAGCTACCAGAAGTGGCGAGAGGAAGTGGTGCTAGGCATCGCCCATCCTGAGGTCATGGCCGATCTAGGGCATGGGGTGATGGATGACGCGATGGTAGAAGCGGCGGCCTATGTGCTGGAGAAGCGCGCGTGAGCTACTTTTTGAGATTGCTGAGTGAAGACGACAAAGCATTGGCGCTGGCAGCGGTAAGCGAACGCCTTCGGGTTGGCAATAGAGACACAAGAAAGTTCTTTGTGCAGCCAGAGGCCTTTGATGCGGTGCCCGGCAAGCCCTTTGCGTATTGGGTTGGCGAAGAGGTGCGTGAGGCCTTCCGTCGCTTACCTTTGTTTCAAGGGGACAGCCGAGCGGTTAAGCAAGGACTAGCCACAGCGGATGACTTTCGATTCGTGCGTGGTTGGTGGGAGGTTTTAGCCAATGTTGGGAATGAAGGGTGGTTCTCATTTGCTAAGGGAGGCGCCTTCTCACGGTTCTATGCAGATGTCTATCTGGTGGTTAACTGGCAGGCCGAAGGAGCAGAGCTATCCTCGTTCGCTGGGAGCGTAATTCGTAATCCTGGGTACTACTTCCGCCCCGGATTGACCTGGCCCCTGCGCACGCAGAGCGGGTTGAGTATTCGTGCGTTACCGAGGAATTCGATTTTCGGACACAAGGGCCCATGTATATTTGTAGCAGAAGACGATCATCCTGCATTGCTAGCGCTGCTCGCCACTGCGAATAGCCGTGCTTTCGGTCTACTTGTATCTTTGCAGATGGCTTTTGGCTCTTATGAGGTTGGTGTTATTCAGCGGACGCCGGTTCCTAACCTGCTGCCTGAGCAGGAAGTGGAGTTGGCCGCTTTGGCTCGGCGTGCGTGGTCGTTGAAGCGGGCTTTGGATACGACGACGGAGACGTCGCATGCGTTCTTGTTGCCGTTGGCGTTGCGGGGGCGTATTGGGGGGTTCCATCCCGCTGCGATCGAGGCGGAGTTGGCGCATATTCAGGCGGAGATCGATGAGATAGCGTTCGACCTTTACGGCTTCTCGGCGGCCGATCGTTTGGCGGCGTTGGAGTCGGTAGGTGGGGGTCAGGCTTCGGATGAGGAGCCTGACGAAGAGGAGGAAGCTTCCGAGCCTGAGGCGCCGCCGGTGGATGGGTTGTTGTCGTGGGCGGTGGGGGTGGCTTTCGGGCGCTTCGACTGGCGTTTGGCGACGGGCGAGCGGGCGGCGCCGGCTGAGCCTGAGCCGTTCGATCCCTTGCCGGCGCGGAGCCCGGGCATGTTGCAGGAGGGAGCGGAGCCGTTCCACGCGCAAGCTGGCATCCTGGTCGATGATCCGGGGCACCCGCATGACTTGGCGCGTCTGGTGGAGGAGGTGCTGGTGCGGGTGGATGTGGCCGTGCCAGACGAGGTGCGGCGCTGGCTTGGGCGTGAATTCTTCGAGTTCCACCTGAAGCGGTACTCGAAGAGCCGGCGCAAGGCGCCCATCTACTGGCCGTTGTCCACGGCTTCGGGCAGCTACACCCTGTGGCTGTACTACCCTAGCCTGTCGGATCAGACGTTGTATAGAGCGGTGAACGACTTCGTGGAGCCGAAGCTTGGGCAGGTTGCGGCTGAGGCGCGAGCGTTGCGCGAGAAGGGGACGGGGCGGTCGCGGGCTGAGGAGAAGCGCTTCGAGGAGCTGCAAGCGTTCGAGCTGGAGCTTATCGAGCTGCGTGATGCGCTCCTGAGGCTCGCGCCGACTTACAAGCCTAAGCATGATGATGGGGTGCAGATCAGCGCGGCGCCGTTGTGGTCGTTGTTCCGTCACCGGGCATGGCAGAAGGTGTTGAAGGAGACGTGGGCGAAGCTGGAGAAGGGCGACTACGACTGGGCGCATTTGGCGATGAACTACTGGCCGGAGCGGGTGCGGGAGACGTGCCGGAGCGATAAGTCGCTCGCCATGGCCCACGGGCTAGAGGATCTTTACGAAGAGCCCGAGCCCGCTTCGAGCAGGCGAAGTGGACAGAGTGGGGGACCGAGCAAGTGAGCATCTTGCAGCAGTCGAGCAAAGCCCAGGACCGCACGTTAGGCGTTTGGTTCCAGGACATTCAGCAAGGAAGGGTGAAGCTGCCGCGCTTCCAGCGCTTCGAGGCGTGGGATCGCTGGCGGATTGCAAGCTTCCTGAACACCATCATCAATAACTTGCCGGTGGGGGTAACGCTTGCTCTTGAGGTGGCCGGTAAGGAGAAGTTCGCCTCCCGCTACCTCGTTACGGCCGAGCCGGAGAAGCCGGGAACCGTCACTCAGCACTTGCTAGACGGTCAGCAGCGGCTGACAGCGTTCTGGCGCGCAATCCACAACAACTACGAGCAAGAGACATACTTCGTCTTCGTTCCACAACTGGCCGAAAGTAGTGACCCTTCATCTGATGCGTTGGAGGTGCGGTTCGTAAGGCGCTGGAACAACAAGAACGGTCACCGGATGCCTAGGTGGGCCGACGAGCCAGCGCAGTGCCTGAGGAGGGGTTATATCCCGATCTCGCTTCTGCGGCCGGGAGATATGGCCGTCGAGATCGATAGGTGGATAGATGCTGCTACCTCACCCCTACAACCCTCACCGCAGGACCCGGATGTCGGCACTAAGTACGTGGCCTATTTCGAGAAGAAGAGCCAGATAAAGGCGGAGATAACCACGATGCGCGAGCGGGTAACGCACTTCAACCTGCCCTATCTTTCGCTGCCGGCCGATACCAGCAAGGACGTGGCCCTTCAGGTGTTCATCAACATGAACACGAACAGTAAGCCGCTTTCCCTCTACGACATAATCGTCGCCGAGGTCGAAAGCGTGGCCGGTAAGTCGCTGCACGCACTTGTAGAGAGCCTAGATCAGGCATGCCCCAAAGCGAGCCGATACGGGGAAGTTTCAGACCTGATTCTCACCACTTCGGCGCTACTACAGGACAAGCTTCCGAACACGCGTGGCATGGTCGAGATGGATAAAGGCCTGCTCCTCGAGTACTGGCCCAAGCTGCAGCGCGGACTCGAGCGGATGGCCTCGTTCTTAGAGGGCCAAGGAGTGTTCGACTCTATCCGGCTGCCCACCAATGCTGTCCTCGCAGTCATCGCTGCCGCCTACGATTCAATCCCCGATCATGGAGACTTCCTAGGCAAAGCGGAGAAGTTGTTGCGCCGCTACCTCTGGTCGGCGTTTTTCACAGACCGATATGAGAACTCGGCGGCCTCTCGAGCCTTCAACGATTTCCGGGCTTTGAAGGCATTGCTGAGCTCTCCGGGCTTCACGGAAGAGGAGGTCGACTCTGTACCGGTATTGAACCGTTCGGAGCACCCCCTTGCCGACGTCGATGCCATGATGGGCGCAGGGTGGCCAAGGTCTGCCGGTATCTTGGACCGGGGCATCCTGGCCGTAACGACGCGCCTCGGCGCTATCGACTTCGCGGATCACAAGAGCGCTTCATACGAGAGTATCCAGAACCGCGAGTACCACCACGTCTTCCCAGTGGCGTTGCTAGAGGCAGCTGAGCTTGACCCCGACGTAGCACTAAACTGCGCCCTCATAACCTGGAAGACCAACCGGATGCTGGGGCGTAAGGATCCGCTGGAATACCTCCAAGAGCGTATCGACTGGGCCGATGCCGATGTGGTGCAAGACCGTCTTCGTTCCCATCTGATCTCGTTTGATTTGCTCTCACGAGCCCGTTACGCAGACCTGGAAGGCGAGGCGCTACGGGAAGAGCTCAGCCCTGATTTCGACACCTTCCTGAGGCATCGCGCTAACCTGGTTCTGATCGCTGTCGAAGCGCTTACCAGAGGCCAAGAAGTAGACGTAAACGGTCTTTGGAGTCGGTTCGGCGACAAGAGCACGGGGACGTCCGAGTACATCGCATGAGCATCGTCGAGTTCATCCGCGAGCTTGTCCTGCGCCCACGCTTGCAGAAGACAGGTTGCCTGGTTGTGTACGACGCCGATGAGCGCTACCGCGACGTGTGCCTCAGCCTGGCTAGCGCCGAGCTGTGCGTGGTCGATGCCTCTGCCAGCAGCATCGAGAGTCGTGAACAGGCGTTGGCTACGCTACGCGACCTCGGCCGGCAAGGTTCGTCTCTGGAAGGGCTGCTGGTGTACGTTCCCACGAAGGCGCCGCGAACGGAAGATGAGAAGCAGGATGACCCCTTCGCCGTCTATGCGGAAGTCGGCGCCATGTTCCCGCAGGACGACGGTGACGAGTACCTGAGCCTTTGCCTGCGCTCTAAGCCGGACTACGCTACCGAGATCCGCAAGGTGTTCGACACGACTCCCGGTGGCCCGTCGTTCGCAGTCATCGATGCCATCGGCGGCGGCGTCGATTGGCCGCAGTTGCGGGCAAGCCTGAAAGCCGAGTCCTCGAGGGAAATCCTCCGCGCCCTACTGGCGCCAACCGTGCATCAGCGTGATGCCTTGGCGTCGCACGAAGGTTGGCAGCACGAGGCTCGCGAGTTCCTCCGCGCCAGCATCGGTCTCGACCTGAAGACGCGCAGCAAGTCGTGGTTGACCATCGCCGATGAGCTGTGGCGGTACGTGCTCTTCAGCGAGTTCGTGTTCGATCTTCCAGTGGCGCTGCCCGAAGCCTTGCAAGGCGTTCCACATGCTCCCGACACCGCCCGTTCGGTCATCGAGGACGTATGTACCCAGCTGCGTACCGACCCTTTCGGCCGCGCGGACTACATCGAACGGGCCCAAGCCATCGAGCAGGACCTCCATCTCGAGGAGCTCTGCGAGGGTATCGACGACCTAGGCACGCGGGATACCTTCCCGTTCGAAGAGCGCAGCCTTATGCAGGCAGCGATCAGAGGCCTGGCTAACGGCGACCTGGACGTTACCCGTCGAGTGCTGAGCACCCGCGAGGGTTCGGTGTGGGCCGGCAGCGGCGAGAGCCAAGCACAGTGGGAGCTTGTACGCGCCGGCATGAGCCTGGTGGAATCGTGCGAGGACCTTGAGCGGCAACTGCCGGCCCTCGTGCGGACGCAGGGCGATCTGATCTCCTTCTACCTGTCCAACTTGCGAGAAGCAGACCGTTTGCAGCGCGAGTTCGAGCAGGCGGCCGGTGACCTGCTGGACCCGTACGGACTCATGCAGGAGGTCATCGACCAGGCCCGGGCCAGGTACGGGAAGCTCATCGAAGTCGTGCAGGGTGCGTTCGTTAAGCACCTAGACGGTTCCGGGTGGCCCCCCTCGGGCCTCAACGCCAATGCCGACACTTTCGATCGCCTGGTGGCGGAGCCCCTCAAGGACAACGGGCGCAAGGTCGCCTACATCATGGTCGACGCCCTGCGTTACGAACTCGGTGTCGCGCTGCAGAAGATGTTGTCTGAGGACGGCCCGGTCGAACTCGAGGCCGCGTACGCCCAACTGCCGAGCGTTACGGCGGTGGGCATGGCCAGCCTGCTGCCCGGAGCGCATGCAGATCTCACCTTGAGGCAGGCGAACGGCGCTTTGGCTCCGTTCCTGGGTGAGAACCCCGTGACGAACGTTCAGCAGCGCATGGGCTACCTATCCAAGCGCTACGGTGACCGGTTCGCTGAGCTCACTCTCGCCGACTTCTCGCGTAGCAAGACCAAGGTCGCGGAATCGGTGGACCTCTTGGTGCTGCGTTCGACCGAAATCGACAAGCAGCTGGAGACCAACCCCGAGACCACCCTGGGCCTCATCCCCGCCACCCTAAGATGGATCCGCGCGGCAATCCACAAGCTCCGCGGTATGGGCTTCCAGGAGGCAATCGTTGTCACTGACCATGGCTTCTTCCTCAATGCGGCGTCGGGCGCGGGTGACGTGGGCATGAAGCCGCAGGGCAACTGGTTGGTGAACGCGCACGACCGCATGCTGCTGGGCGATGGTACGCCGGACGGGCACAACCTGGTTGTCGGCGCAGAGAAGCTCGGTATCAAGGGCGATTTCGCGCAGGTGGCCATGCCACGCGGGATGGTCTCGTACCGCTCGGGGCATCTCTACTTCCACGGTGGCGCCTCTCTGCAGGAGGCTGTGGTGCCGGTCCTGGTAGCTCGCCTTAGCTCGAGCGACTCGGCACAGACCCGCCGCGTCGATGTCGAGGTTTCTTACAAGAACGGTGCCAACCGAGTCACGACGCGCGTTCCTGTCATCGATGTAACGCTTATAGCGGACATGTTCTCCCAAGACAGGAGCCTAGAGATCCTCCTCGAAGCCCAAGACACCAAGGGGAACGTAGTCGGTGAGCCGCGCCCAGGCGGAGACGTTAACCCAGCCTCGCGGGCCGTTACTCTGGTGCCTGGCAGGCGCACGCAGGTAGTAATGCGCATGGACGAAGACTTCCGCGGTGCCTTCAAGATTGTGGCGCTGAACCCAACTACTATGGCGGCCTACACGAGCCTCGCACTTGAAACGGATTACGTGGAGTGAGTCGAATGGACGAACTGGACCAGAAGCTCAACGAGCGCTTCGACGGCAAGCTGCTCCGCAAGGACCTGCTGCACCGCATCAAAAAGGGAACCAACGTCCCTACCTTCGTGCTGGAGTTCCTGCTGGCCAAGTTCTGCGCCAGCAACGACGAAGCGGAGATCCAGGCCGGCATGGAAGCAGTGCTAGACACGCTGCAGGAGAATTACGTCCGTCCGGACGAGGCCAACGCCGCCCAATCGAAGGTTGCCACCAAGGGGAAGCACCGCTTCATTGACAAGGTGCACGTTCGCTACGTCGAGAAGGAGAAGCGCCATTGGGCCGCGCTGGAGAACTTCGGCTCGCAGCGCATCGCCATCTCTGAGAAGTACTACCGCGATAACGATCGCCTGCTGGAAGGCGGTATTTGGGCTGAAGTAACGCTGGCTTTCAACGAAATCGAAGACGACGACTACGCGTTCTACGTTGAGGACCTGCGACCCGTCCAGCTGGCCCGCTTCGACTTCGAGCAGTACGCCGAGGGTCGCAAAGCCTTCACGCGCGACGAGTGGCTAGCTACTATCCTGCGTTCAGTTGGCCTAGAGCCCACCAAACTCGACAAGCGCGTGCAGTTTCACTACATCGCGCGGCTAGCGCCGCTGGTTGAATCGAACTACAACTACATCGAGCTGGGCCCCCGCGGGACTGGGAAGTCGTACTTCTTCAGCGAGTTCTCCCCCTACGCCACGTTGATATCGGGCGGTCAGGCCACCAAGGCGACGCTCTTCTACAACAACGCACGCCGCAAGGTGGGCTTGGTTGGGTTCTGGGACACCGTAGCCTTCGACGAGGTCGGCGGGATCAAAGTCAAGGATCCCGACACCATCCAGATCATGAAGGACTACATGGCCAACGGCCGCTTCTCCCGTGGGGTCGAAGTGATCGCCGACGCCAGCCTGAGCTTCGTCGGCAACATCGACCTCTCGGTCGAGCAGATCGTGAACTCCAGCCAGTACGACCTGTTCCAGCCACTGCCGCCAGAGCTCGACCTGGCAGTAATGGACCGGTTCGCGGCGTATATCCCTGGCTGGGAGTTTCCCAAGAACAGCAGCGCCTATCTAACGAACCGCTTCGGCTTCATCACCGACTACTTGGCCGAGGCCTTCCACCACCAGTTCAAAGCCACCAACCGCTACGAAGAGGTGAGCCAACGGACCAAGCTGGGCAAGGCCATCGAGGGCCGCGACGAGAAGGGCATCAAGAAAACGGTATGCGCTTTCCTCAAGGTCCTGCATCCGGACGGCCCCCCGAGCGACGAAGAGTTCGAGGAGTATGTGGCCTACGCGGTGGAGTCGCGCCGGCGCGTGAAAGAGCAGATGAACAAGCGCAAACCGGACGACGAGTTCGCTCTGATCAACCTCTCCTACTTCCAGGCGAACGGTGAAGAAGTGGTCGTTTACTGCCCTGAGTCGAAGGACGCGATAGCAACGCAGCAGCCGGCGCATCGGCGGCAGACGAGTGGTGGCCAAGTGAGCGGCGAAACGGGGGCTGCTACGGAAGCAGTGGCGGTTGCCATTGCTCCCGAACCCGTGGCGCCTGCAGCGGAAGCGACCGTCGAAGAGGTTCAACCCGAAGAACTAGCCGAGAAGCACTTCACGATTCTCTACGGCGACACTGGGCATACCTACGAATCGATCTTCGGTCCCTACATGCGTGGCGCGAAGAGCGTCGTGGTGGAGGAACCCTACGTCCGTAGAACCCACCAGATTCAGAACGTCGTTCGGTTCTGTGAAACGGCGTTGAAGGCCGGAACCATCCGTAAGATCACGTTGATTATTGGGTACGACGAGGAAACGGACCTTCACGAAGTTACGGCGAAGCTGGACGACCTGAAACAGAGCCTGCTTGAGGTAGACATTGAACTTGACATCAAGCTCAACGAGAACCTGCACGATCGGGAGGTGCGGCTCGATAACGGCTGGACCATCAAGATCGGGCGGGGGCTTGACTTCTATCAGCCGCCGCAGAGTTGGTTTGAGGTTGGGGCTAGTGACCTAAGCCTGAGAAAATGTCTTGAAACGAAGGTGGATATTTTCCAGGCCGACGGCGTCTAAAGCCTTCAAGGCTATGCTCGGAGCTAGTACTTTCTACGCCTTCCGTAGGCTTTGTGCATTGCGTCGCTTGTGTCGGGCAGACGGCTATACTCCCGGCCCCTCTCAAAGCATCGGCCGCACAGGAAAGCGTAACCACTCTTTGCAATTACTAGAATTCGAGGCGAACCGAACTGATTGCAGTATGCGCAGTTGAGTCTAATACTGGTCCTCGACTTTGGTGCCGCTGAGCTGAGTACAGGCCCCTTGGCTCTTTTCCCACCGATCGTACCTAACTGTTCTGATCGGCTTAGCTTCCGCCAGCGGATGATCGCCTTTTGCACAACAGGGCTTGCCCTCTTGAAGAGGCTTTCCTCGCGTTTACATATCTTCTCTTCGTCCGAGCTGGAAGAGCGCATGCCGAGTGAACCTTGAGCCTTTGTGCCGGCAACGTGCACTTCAGTTGCGACGCGGACGCGTCTTCGGCCTGCTAGTCGGTAGCCGCGATCGAATAGGACCTCAGAAGGCCACGTCGCAAGAAAACTGATCTCAGTCACAGAGCCTTTAGCCTTACTCCGCAAGTTCTCGTGTCCTTGTGCCTTGAGCCAATCGAGTTCAGTTACCAGCTCAGCCTGTTCCATCGACTTCTTTACTAAGATTCTCATTCTCGCGATAGCCCCCCAGCCCAGAATGTGAAGATGTGTCAACGCCGATTGTTCCAGGATATCAGCCCTGGACCCCATTCTTAGACAGGCTTCCCTTGGTTCCTAAGTATTACCACGACTCCAACGGTGCAGGGCCAGAGACCAAGCTAGTAGGGGGCGGAGCCGATAATGCGGCAACCGGCAGGTTCTGCTCGTAGGCCTGAACAGGCGTGAGCTTGCCGAGGCTGGAGTGCCGCCGTTCGTGGTTGTAGTACTCGATGTAGGTCCCGATGCCCTCCCTGGCGACCCGCAGGTCGTCGTAGGCGTGCAGGTAGACGTGCTCGTATTTCAGGCTCCACCAGAAGCGTTCGATGAACACGTTGTCGCGCCACGCGTCCTTGCCGTCCATGCTGATCTGTATGTTCTGGGCCTCCAGAACGCTCGTGAAGGCCTGCGAGGTGAACTGAGCGCCTTGATCCGTGTTGAAAATGGTCGGTCTTCCGAAGCACCCCAGGGCCTCCTCGAGAGCCTCGACGCAGAAACGAGAATCCAGCGTGTTGGAAAGCCGCCAGGCGAGGATGCGGCGGCTATGAACGTCCATGATCGCCACCAGGTAGCAGAAGCCCCTAGCCATGGGGATGTAGGTTATATCGGCGGCCCAAACGGCATTAGCGGCGCTGATGTCAACCCCCCTCAACAGGTACGGGAACACCTTGTGCCCCGGCCCGCGACCGGCCTTCGTGGTGCGCGGCTTCGGGTAGATGGCGCTGATACCCATCTTCAGCATCAGGCGCCGCACACGCTTACGGCTCACCCGCCGGCCATGCAACTTCTGCAGGTCCKTCGTGATGCGCCGCGAACCCTTGAACGGATGCTGAACGTGAATCTTATCGATCAAGTGCATCAGCACCAACTCGTCGCCGTCGACGCCCTCTACGGCCCGGTAGTAGGCCGTGGAGCGCGGCACCCGCAGCAGCTCGCACTGCCGCTTGACGCTCAGCTCCGGCCGCGGCCCAATCAGGCCCTTRCGCTCGCTGGGGGTCAGCGCTTCAACGCTCTGGACAAAAAATCGCGCTCCACCGTCAACTCCCCGATCTTCGCATGCAAATCCTTGATGACCGCCTCACCATCMAGCCGACTGTCAGCCGGGCTCTCGAACACGGCCACSGCGCCATCCARCAACTGCCGCTTCCAGGCMSWSACYTGRTTRGCGTGCACGCCGTACTCGCGGGCGATCTCAGCCGTGGTGCGCTCCTCACGCGCCGCCTCCAACGCCACCTTCACCTTGAACGCAGGACTATGATTCCGACGCTTCCTCGACACAACAACACCTCTCTCACGAGCCTACAGGCTCAACCTAAGAAGGTGTCCAACTAATGGGGACCAGCGCTCTACTCGGCGAAGCCAAGCGCCAAGCAAACATAGAAGTACTCGTGCCCAGGGATTTGCACACGAAGCTAACCTTACAATGCCCGACGCAGGCGAAGGCCTCCGGCGAGCCCCGTATGCCAGGTGGCTCACGGAGCTTCTAGCGAGAGACAGGAGTGACGCAATCTCCAGATCGGCATGTGCACCGCGAGCTCCAGCTCTAGCATCCGAGGTAACCAGCGCCCTACGCGTTCGGCGCCGAAGAGGCGTGCATCACGTGAGAAGGTCGTCATCGAAGGGCGGTCGGCGAGTTCTAACATGCGGCCCCAAACCCGAGGTTGCGTGCAACTGGCGGTGCTTCACGAGGTACACTAGCCGAGCGAAAGTTGTTACGGACGGATGTGGGTAGTGACCAACCAGGGTCGCATAGACGTTGTGATCATAGGGGCAGGCGGGTTCGGCAGGGAAGTACTTCAGTATGCCATCGACACGGGTCGGTTCGAAGTCAAGGGGTACCTCGACGATCGCAGTCCTGGTGAGCTGAAAGTCCCCTACGGCTTGCCGATTCTCGGCACCGTCGCCGGCTATGTGCCGGACCCTGGCGAGAAGTTCCTGCTAGCCGTCGGCAATCCGGCCACGAGGTCGAGGATAGCCGCGCGGTTCCTGGCACATGGGGCGAGCTTCGAAACGATCATCCACCCGAAGGCGTACGTTTCATCGACGGCCACCATCGGCGTGGGTTGCGTCGTGGCGCCGTTTGCCTCCGTGGGAGCGTCGGCGACGATAGGCGATTTCTGTCAAGTCCATTTTTACGCGTCGTCTGCGCATGATTCCGTCGTTGGGCGGTTCTCGGCCCTCTCCCCCTACGCCGTGGTGAATGGCGGCAGCAGCCTAGGCGAGGGTGTGTTCCTTGGCACTCGAGCCACCGTGAACCCCATGAAGGCGGTGGGCTCACACTCCAAGGTGGCCGCTGGCGCTGTCGTATATCAGGACGTCCCTGCCTGGTCCTTGGCTGCGGGCAATCCCGCGAAGTCGCGGCGCTTGATGTCACCCGATGGTGACCGAGCCGAAGCCCAAGAAGGACCTTCATAGCGTGCAGCCTGAAGGTACGGTGGGTCGCTCGGCGCACTCGCGATAGAATCTCCACACGAATGCGGTAGAATCTCGGACGTTAGACAACGTCGAATTACCTCGTTCCCAGTCAACACATTCGTCCTGCCCAGAAACGCCTCATAGAAGGGGGCAAAATCGATGCCTAAGAAGAGACTCGGCCTAGGAGTCCTGCTACTAGGATCCCTGATCCTACTAGCAGCCTGCACCACTCCACCAGTCACCAAGCCCAAAGCATTCAGCTTCACAGACATCACGGCCGCCGAACCCGGCGCCATCATCACCAGCGCCACAGTGACAATCGACGGCATCACAGGACCAGCACCAGCCAAAGTAACCACCGGCGGCACCCTGATCATCAACGGCCTGGCAAAAGGAACCTCCACCACCGTCCTCAACGGCTCCAAACTCGCCGTCCGCGTCACCGCAAGCAACACCTACGGCGCCACCGTCAGCGTCACAGTCGACGTCGGCGGCCAAAAAGCCACCTTCAAGGTCACCACCCGCGCCGCTCACACCACCCCAGGCGAACTAACATTCCCACCCATCACAGACGCCGAACCAGGCGCCACCGTGACAAGCAATGCCGCCATCGTCAGCGAAATCGAAGTCCCCACCACCATCACCGTCACCGGCGACGGCAACCCAACCCTACTAATCAACGACACCCCATCCGGCACCTCAGCCACCGTCGAAGCCGGCGACCAAGTCAAAGTCCAACTCACCGCCAGCGACGACTTCGGCACCGAAACAGTCGCAACAATCACCCTCGAAGGCGTCGCCCCCACCAACTTCACCGTCACCACCCGCGCCGCCATACCAGCAGCCATCACCCTCACCACCACACCCCCCAACATCACACAAGCCACACCCAACCAAACAATCCAACTAGCCTGGACCATCACCGGCGACTTCAACAAACTCGTACTCTCCACCACACCAGCCACCACCCTCCAAGACCTCCCAACCAACCCAACAGGAACCACCAACGTCACCATCCCCAGCAACACGCCCGACATAACCTACACACTCACCGCCACCCACACCCAACTACCCGGCATACCAACCACCGCATCCACCCCCAACATCACCATACCCCTCTGGGTATGCACCAACCCAACCGACGAAATCACCTTCGCCGACCCCTCACTCGAGGCGCAGTACCGCCTGATGCCTGAAATACCGGACACGGGCCCCCTCACCTGCGCAGACGCAAAAGGCATCTACCACTGGGAAGTAGAAGGCTGGGAAGACGTACCGGGTGACGTCGCGTCACTAGTCGGCATCCAACACCTCACGAACCTCGAATGGTTCCGAGCACAATTCAACGAGATCTCCGACCTGACCCCACTCGCCAACCTCACCCACCTCATGCACCTCGACCTCGACGGCAACCGCGTCACCGACGTAGCGCCTCTCGCCGACTTGACGTTGCTGGATTACCTGGGTCTCTGGGACAACGGCGCCGTCCGGTTCGACGAAGCCACCCTACCGGCCGACGTTGACGAGTATTGCCGCGACGGCATCACCGACATCAGCCCGCTCGCCAATCTGGTCAACCTCGAAACGCTCTACCTCAGCTGTAACAACATCGAGGACATATCGGCGCTGACGAACATGTCGCAACTCGACATTCTCTACTTGATCAGCAACCGGATAACGGACATCGCCCCGCTCGCGGGTAAGCCCAACCTAAGAGTGCTCAGGCTGAGCGACAACCTCGTCGGAAGCGACAGCGGCGTGTTCGCCGGCATGACGGACCTGCAATGGCTCCAAATCGCCTACAACCGCCTCCTCGACCCGAGCCTCACCGGACTCCAAGGGCTCCAGAACCTCTACGCCATCGATCTAGAGGGCAACTACTTCAGCGACCTCTCCCCCCTGATCAACAACACGGACTTCCCCGCCCCTCCCCCCGCCACGTTGGAACCGCAAGAGCCACTCGTGGCAACCGTTTCGATCGGCTACAACTGCATCGCCGATCCAGCGGCCGTAACGGCGGCCTTCGTGCTCAAGGGTGTCGCCGTCGTCGGTGGGCCACCAGACATCCAACGCGCACCAGGCAACTGCGCCGTCGGCCCGACGGGCACAGGCCTCGATTCGCTCCAGCAGCAGATGCTGCAGCAGTACCGTGAACGGATCCATACGCGCTGAATCATTCAGCTAGCTCGAGCTAGCAGCCAGAAGGCTCGGGAGGTGGGGCAGAACGCCGATTCCGGCGTCGCCCCACCTCCTTCTTACCTGCCACGGCTTTGCTCCAGCGTCCTCGCTTACGTCATCGCGGCGCATCGGTGCCAGTGATCTCGCGCATTGGCCGGTACCAGCGACCCAGTAAGCTGACAGACGACACCCTCGGTTCTAGCCGACAGTAGCCTCATAGAAGGGGGCAAGATCGATGCCTAAGAAGAGACTCGGCCTAGGAGTCCTGCTACTAGGATCCCTGATCCTACTAGCAGCCTGCACCACTCCACCAGTCACCAAGCCCA
>JAVSMU010000001.1:2734933-2799676 GCA_032027045.1 Truepera sp.
ACGGCGGCTCTCACACTCAAAGGCCTCACCGTCGAAGGCGCACCACCAGACATCCAACGCACACCGGGAGACTGCGCCGCCGGCCCAACGAGCACAGGCTTAGACCTCGACCCCCTGCAACGACAGATGTTGCAAAACTACCGTGACCGCGTTCACACCCACTAGGTCCCGCACTCAGCTAGCCTGAACCGGCGGCCAAGCGATCAAGGAGGTGGGGTACGGCGCCCACGCAGGCGCCACCCCACCCCTTCTTTGCAAAGACCCTAGTGCCTACTGGCCACGAACCGGCGCGACAAGCGCCTGGTGGAGAGATTACGAGTGGTTGACAAGTCAGGGCGCCAACCGATGGTCGCCACTTCTTTCTTGAAGCGCGCGTTCGATGTCGTCGTGGCGACCATCGCACTGGTGGTGTTCTCGCCCGTGCTGTTGGTCGTGGCCATGCTCGTGCGGCGGCGCATCGGCTCACCGGTCCTGTTCCGGCAAACCCGGCCAGGCCTGAACGGCAAGCCCTTCGAGATCCTAAAGTTCCGGACCATGACCAACGAGACCGACGGCTATGGCCAACTCTTGCCCGACGAGGACCGCCTGCCGCGTTTCGGAAGTCTGCTCAGAAGCACGAGCCTCGACGAGCTTCCGGAACTCATAAACGTCATCCGCGGTGAGATGAGCCTGGTCGGCCCGCGCCCACTGGTGATGCGCTACTTGCCCCGCTACACGCCGGAACAGGCCCGCCGACACCTTGCGCGGCCCGGCATCACCGGCCTGGCTCAGGTGCGCGGCCGCAACGCGCTCTCTTGGGAGGAGCGGTTCGCGCTCGACGTGGACTACGTGGACGAATGGTCCTTCTGGCTCGACCTTCGAATCCTAGTGTGGACCGTCGGGGCCGTAATCAAGCGCGAGGGCATCAGCACGGAGGGCCACGCAACCGCACCCGAGTTCATGGGCACCGAAGACAGCGCTGGCAAGGAGTGAGGTCGCGTGCGTCGCGCCTACCGCCTTGCGCGGTGGTAGACCGACTCGATACCTGAGCCGCCACCAAACCTCTGGTGTCGAGTCATCGCCCCCGCCTCGCCCCTGCCTCACCGCCGCCTCGTCGCCCCCGCCTCATCGATGCGCGGGGCCATTTACGTCGAACACGGGTGTTAGGGCCTGCCGGGTGCCCTTGCCCCTTGCGCATTGCACACGAGTCCTTCGACCTACGTCACTTCCAGCGCCTCGAGCATGATGGCGTTGACCAGGTGGACGTCGAAGCGCTCCTCGGCAGCTCGCCTGGCTTCGCGACCCTCGCGAACGATGCGCTCCGGATCGCCGGCGTAGCCGATCATGGCCTTGGCCAACGAAGCGGCGTCGCGAGCCGGAACCAGCTCGCCGAACCGCCCCTCCTCCACCACTTCGCGGCAGCCCGGTACGTCCGTGACGACCAAGGTGCGGCCGCTCGCCAGGGCTTCCAGCGCGGCACGCGGCAAGCCCTCCCGATACGACGGCAGGACGAAGACGCTCGCTTCACGTAGTAGCGGACGTACATCCGCCACGTGACCATGAAGCACCACGTCACCGTTCGCCTCATGCTCGCGCAGGACGTTCTCGTCGACCGGCTCCGGGTTCTCGTCCACTGCGCCGGCCAAGTGAACCTCGGCATTCGGGTACTCCAACCGCAATAGCCTCGCGGCCTCGGCGAGTTCCATGACTCCTTTGGAGCGGAGCAGTCTGCCCACGAACAGGAACCTCACGGGATCGACCGGTGCTTCGGAGGCCGAGAACATGGCCAGGTCGACACCTGAGCCCGGTACCACCCACGCCTGTTGCTCGCTCACGACAGAAAGCTTCCGCATGTGGCGCATGTCGTCTTCGTTGTGGAAGATGACGGCTCGGCAACGGGCGAAGAGGATCCGGTACGCGAGCACCTGGCTGAAACGCACGAGGCTGCGCCGGAACGACCTCGAACCATCGTCCACGAACGCATACCCGAGGCCAGGAAGCATGGCGTAGCGCCTTCTGATGCCAAGTAGCCAGGCAGCCGTGATTCCAACGACGATCGGTTTGGCCCCGTGAGCGAAGACTGCCGCGGGCTCGACGCTCCGGAACCACCTGACCATCTGCCTGACGCTCTTGGCGTCTTGAAGCGGGTTCGTTCCGGTTCGGCTGAGGTTGGCGCGGTAGTGTTCCGCGCCCAGCCCTTCGATGGCGCCGATCAAGGCCGCGTCCTCGTCTGGTGAAACGGCGATCACGCGGTAGCCGGCTTGCACCAACCGCCGCACCAGTTCACCTCGGAAGAAGACCAGGTCGCCGATGCCGGCGCCCACGATCACGAACGTCGGGCGCGCGTCGCCGGACGTCTCGCTGGTTTCTGGTGTCCTGGCACTCGAGCGCGTCAAAGGGCCGCCTTGTGGTCGTCCTTGTCGGTTCTGTAAGCCGGTCGCGGCTCCGCCGACTTGGGCCCGGCCCCTCGCGCCGGCGCACCGACGTTGAAGTGAGCCTGCCTTGCAAGGTAGTCGACCTCGGCCATGGAGTACGCCTCGAATCCGTGCGTCAACCGAAGCTCCTCGCGTAACTCCAACAGACTGCGCAGGCGGCTCAAGTTCTCATCCGGCCTGGCGCCGAAGTTGTGCGGATGCCACCACAGGTGAAAGAGCGTCCCCGTGCGCGCAGCCTTGCGCATTGCGTTGGCCAGGCGGTTGAACCGGAGCCCCTCCAAGCGCGCGAGGCGCGACGACACCGGCCGCAGGAAGCGGCTTTCACGAACGTCGACAAGGCCGTTGGCATCTGGTGCGGTCGTTGCCCATGGAACTTGGGTAGCGCCATAAATCGGAGCGTACGAGTCCAGCATCCTTAAGCCGCGCACCACGACGTTGCGGGTAGCAGCCAAGGGAGGGCTGTTCAACCAGTTGGCCTCGTTGGATCTGTAAGCGGTGAACCCCGCCGCGGCGATGGCAGGTAGGTAGTCGACGCGGTTCTGGCGGCGCGGCACCACCAGCGACTTCAGGGCATAGCCATGCGCCCGTCCTATGGCCTGGGCGGCGCGAAGGTCGGCCGCGAACTCGGCGATCGACTGGCCTTCCGCAAGGCAGTAGTAGTGCGAGAACGTATGGCTGGCGATCTCCTGCCCGGGAGCGCTAGCGATGAGCTGGATGAGGCTGGGCGCGAAGTGTAGGGGGTCGTCCTTCTCACCCCTGCCGACCTGGATCCGGTAGGGGTCCAGAGCCGGGTTGCGGTAGGCGGGTTTCGACTCTGGAGCGTAATGTTCGAGTTCCTCGCGTGAATGCGCGAACAGGTACCCCACGGTCGCCCAGGTAGCGTGCACGTCGAACTCCACGAAGAGATCGAGCAGGCGGGGAACTACGTCGCGAGCTCCCAGAAGGTTCCCGCGATAGGCGCCTTCAGAACCGGCCGAGTCGTGAACGCCCCACGCTAGCTCGAAATCCAGGGACACGACCAAAGCACCGTTAGGTTGGTCATGCCGAATTCCCGGCTCGGCCGTGGTTACTTTCAAGGTCGGCGTCTGACCCGCGTCCTCTACGTCCAACATTGCGGACATCGCACCATTACACCACTTTGAGGTGCCCCTCCCACTTGCGCCAACACATCATTTGGCCCCGGCCGAGGCTGAGTCCTCGAGCACGCGCCAAGCACCCGGCGCACGGACCCGGGCCGCTCTCGGGTCTGGGACAGCTCAATACTCCACGCTCCCCACACCCCAACCACACCCGGTCCACACCAGCCGCACGCGTGCGTCGCCCGAAGCGCTCTGGCGCGTACCCGTGAGGATCTCCCTCACGCTGCCGGAGTAGTTGACGGTGACGTTCGCCACGTTGCCACTCAGCTGCACCCGCGTTATCGAGTAGCTGTAGCGGAGGTCGGTGTAGACGCTGCCGTAGGTGGCCCGGGCGCTGAGGATCCAGTCGTTGACGGTCGCCTCGATGACCGCGGGAATCTGGGCGCGGTCCGGACCATCCGGGGTGGTGCAGGCGGCCCCGCCGCCCGGCGCGGAGCCGCGGTCGAGGCGGGCGGACGCCTCACTGGGCGCGAGCTCCACGGGGAACACGTAGCTGATCCCGACGGCGAGGTGCGGCACCCAGGCGCGCTGGTCTAGCTGGGGAACGTTCGCCACGCCCCCCTCGAGGTCGAGGCGCAGGTCCTTGCCGAGGGGCACGTGGGTGCCCAGGGCGAAGTGATAACTGGCGTTCGAGCCGTAGATGCCGCCGCCCACGCCGATGTAGAGGGGGATGGGCACCGGGATGGGCGGGTAGGCGCGGAGCTGAGCGCCCACGTAGGCGCCGGCCGGCGTCCAACTGCCCTTGAGTTGCGCGCCGACGAACTGCGCCTGCAATGACACCGCGAGGGCGACGGTCTGATATGACGGGAAGCCCGCCGAGATGCCGACCGCGAACAGGGCGGGCGCGCCCTCGCCGCCGAGTTCGTTCTCCACGGTCACCAGCGGCGCCTCGGCCTCGCTTGGGGTAACCCCTTGAGCGGTGGCTGCGAAAGCGAACGCCAGTAGCACCGAGGCCATCAGCTTGCGGCCGAGGCCTAATCCCCGGCGCTTACGGCTCTCCCCCACACGAACCAATTGCTCCATCCTCCGACGGTAACAGACCCTGGCCGCCGGGTGTGGCCGGTGCCCCTACGCGAGTCGTACGACCCTCACACGGGTCCTCCTCCCAAGGCTGCGAGTGGCATGTGGTTCGCACGCGGCATGTGGCCCGAGCCCGCTCCGTTCAACGCTCCCTCCCGCCGCGGCGTCTCCGCCCAACTCCGCCGCCCCAGGGCTCCATTCACCACTGTCGCCCCAGCGGCTTCGCTCACCGCACCCGCCCCAGCCGGTTCGCTCACCGCACCCGCCCCAGCGGATGCGCGTCTATCACCCCCACTGCCTCCATGAACGCGTGCATGGTGGTCGGCCCCACGAACGCGAAGCCCTTGGCACGCAGCTCCTTGGCGAGGGCCGTGGACTCGGGCGAGGGACCGCCGGCGCGCGCAGCCGCCATGGCGGCGGGGCCGTGGGGTTCGAACGACCAGACGAGCCGCGCCAGGCCGCCGGCCGGCCGCAACTCCAACGTCGCGCGCGCGTTCTGGATCGTCGACTCGATCTTGCGGCGGTTACGGACGATGCCCTCGTCTTGCATGAGCACCTCGACCTCGGCAGGGCCGAAGCGGGCAACGGCCTCCGGGTCGAACCCCTCGAACGCCGCTCTGAACGCCTCGCGCTTGCGCAGCACGGTGCTCCACGACAGGCCCGCCTGGAAGACTTCGAGGCTGAGGGCTTCGAAGAGCTCGCGCTCACCCCTCACGGGTACGCCCCATTCCGAGTCGAAGTAGGCGCGCATGAGCGGGTCGGACGCTGCCCAGGCGGGACGGGCGCCGCCATCCTCGGCCAGGGCCGTGCCCTTGGGTGGAGCGGCCACCGTGCTTGTGGGTGGAGCGGTCTTGGTGGGCATTCTGGGGCCTCCGGCGCAGGGGAGTGGGGGATCGAAGTGAGGTCAGGTTAGCGGCCCGGGGCGCTCAGCGCATCGGCCAAAGGCCCACGGGCTCTAGGCAAAACATGAGAATTACGGGGCTTCCGCTCATCTGCCGTTGCGGGAACGCTCATCCTCGGCCTATCTTGGCCCCAGTGCACCAAAGAGGTAGGCGGCGGGCGAGGCTCCGCGCACGCGCCGCGCCGGCAACCCGCAGGTGCCCAAAGGCGCCCGCATGGGTGCGTGAAGAGGAGGTCGACGAGGTACCAGCGCAAAGACGGCGTCGCCTTGAGAGCATCTTGTTCCGACTTCCTCACGATCCCTCCCACGAAATGCGCTAGGTGCGGCCCGACCAAGTCCTGTGCCCGTGCGTCAGCCCGGGGCCCGTGGGTCGACCACGGGGAGGAAGGAGCATTCGGAGGCGATGAACCCGTTCTACAAGCTGGATCCTTTCGGGAGGCGCATCTCGCGCAGGTCGTTCATGAAGTTCATGGGCGTGGCCGCCGCCGCGGCCGCGGCCGGACCCTCCATCCTCAGGGCTCAAGGGCAGTCGGGAACGCTGCGCATCCTCCAGTGGAGCCACTTCGTGCCGAGTTACGACACGTGGTTCGATGCCTACGCCAAGGAGTGGGGCGCCGCCAACGGCGTCAACGTCGTCGTCGACCACATCAACCTGGCCGACCTTTCCACCACGGTGGCGGCGGAAATCTCGGCCGGTAGCGGTCACGACCTCATCGAGATCGTCGGCGCCGAGGCCGGGCAGTTCGAACCGAGCCTCCTCGACCTCACCGACGTCAATCAGGAAGCCAGCAGCCGCCTCGGCGGGGAACTGGACCTCTCCAAGCACTACTCGTATAACCCCGTCACCGACAAGTACTTCGGGGTCTGCATCGGCTGGACCATCGACCCCGCGAACTACCGCGGCAGCCTGTGGGAGAAGGCGGGCATGCCGGCAGGCCCGACCACCTGGGAAGACCTGGTGACGATCGGCGGCAAGATCCGCGACGAACAGGGCGTGCAGCTCGGGATCGGCTTGGCGCAGGAGCTCGACTCCAACATGGCGCACCGCGCCATCCTCTACTCGTTCGACAGCATGTTGCAAGACGAGAACAGCAACATCGTGATCGACCAGGGTGACGTGTTCACGAACGCCGTGGCGGCCGTCAACTACATGAAACGGCTGTACGAGGCGGCAATGACGCCCGAGGTCTTCGCGTGGAACGCGGCCTCGAACAACCAGGCGCTCATCGCTGGCCGCGCTTCTTACATCCTGAACTCCATCTCGGCCTACCGCTCGGCGCAGGCGGACGTGCCGGACATCGCCAAGGACGTCTTCTTCGGACCCGCCCTGCACGGCCCGAACGGCAGCGCCTGGAGCAACGCGCACGTCATCTACAACTACATCGTGCCGCAGCACTCCAAGAACGTCGACGCCGCCAAGCAGTTCATCGTCGACCTCGCCGAGAACTACGACCAGGCCATGTACGCCAGCAAGCTCTACAACTCGCCCAGCTTCTTCAACTCGCCCATCACGGGCAACGGCGACTACCCGGCGGTGGCGGGCGCCAAGACGTTCGCCGATCTGCACGAGGCGTGGTTCGACGACGACCCGTTCCGCCTCGAGGGCGAGGCCAAGGGCAAGCTCAAGCCGCTCAAGAACGCCGTCGAATGGACGACCAACGTGGGCCGGCCCGGTTACACCAGCCCCGCCGTGGCCGAGGTGTTCAACACGTTCGTCATCCCCAACATGTTCGCGCGCGCCGTTCGCGGCGACCAGAGCACCGAGGACTCCATCCGCACCGCCGCGGGAGAGGCACGCAAGATCTTCGACGCCTGGCGCGCTCGGGGGCTGATCTGACCTTGAACACTCGTCCCTGCCCCCGGGCGGACTGACGTGGCGACCCTCGAGGTCAAGGCGCTACACACGCACTTCGGTAGCGTGCACGCCGTCGACGGGGTGGACCTCGCGGTGAAAGACGGCGAGTTCCTCGTCCTGCTGGGCGCCTCCGGGTCGGGAAAGACGACCCTCATGCGCACCATCGCGGGGCTCGAGAAGCTCACGTCGGGCGACGTGCTGATCGGGGGGCAGGTCGTCAATGACCTGCCCCCCAACGCGCGCAACATCGCCATGGTGTTCCAGAGTTACGCCCTCTACCCGCACAAGACCGTCGGCAAGAACATCTCCTTCCCGCTCGAGGCGGTCGGGATGAAGCGCCCGGCCATCCAACAGAAGGTGGAGTGGGCGGCGGGCCTCTTCGGCATCGGCCACCTGCTGCAGCGCAAGCCCCGCATGCTTTCGGGCGGCGAGCGGCAGCGTGTGGCACTCGCCCGCGCCCTCGTGCGCGAACCGAACCTCTTCCTGCTCGACGAGCCCCTCTCCAACCTCGACGCCAAGCTGCGCCACTTAGCGAGGCACGAGCTCAAGAAGCTCCACCAGCGCGTGGGGATAACCACCATCTACGTCACGCACGACCAGGTCGAGGCCATGGGCCTGGGCGAGCGCGTGGCGGTCATGAACCACGGCAAGATAGAGCAGATCGGCACCCCGAGCGACATCTACCGCGAACCCGGCAACACGTTCGTGGCGCGCTTCATGGGCTCGCCGGCCATGAACCTGATACGCGTGGGCAGCGAGGTGATCGGCTTTCACCCCGAGAACTTCCTGCCCGCCAAGGAGTTCGGGGCCGACGCGGGCGCGAGGCGCTTCAAGTTCTACGTCACGGGGCTGGAGGACTTAGGTGCCGACATCCTGCTTTACGGCCTGGTGCCCAACGCGGAGGAGGTGCCGCAGGAGCTAGGCGAACACGCGGCTCCCGCGCCGGTCACCCTCCCCGAGGGCCCGCGGGGCGCCAACGTGATCGCCAAACTGCCCGCGCGCCTCGCCGGGCACATCGAGGTGGGCGTGCAGCACGACTTCTTCGTGCAACCCGGGCTGGTCAAGTCGTTCGACCCGGTCAGCGGTCACCGCGTAGACGCCGCCACCGCCGCATGAGCGCCCACAACCCGCAGCGGCGCGACGTCTACCTCGCGGTGGGCATGATCGCTCCGGCCGTCTTGTTCATCGTGCTCCTCGTTGGAGTGCCGTTCGGGCTGGCCATCTACTACAGCCTCCACGACGTCACCACCGGCGGCACCGTGCCGCGCTGGGTGGGCCTGGGCAACTTCCAGGAGTTGCTATCCGACCGCAACTTCATAACTGCGCTCAAGAACACGCTCGTGTTCACGTTCGGCACGCTCATCACGGTCCTGATCCTCGCGACCGTCCAGGCCGAGCTCCTCATGCGCAAGTTCCGCGGCAAGTGGGTGGTCAGGTTCCTGCTGCTCCTGCCGTGGACCGCGCCCGTGGCGCTCGGGCTCATCGGCTGGTTATGGATGTACGACTCGGTCTTCAGCCCCATCGACTGGCTCCTGCGCCAGGTCGGCCTCCTCGGCCACCCGGGCGCCCTCCTCGGCTCGCTACCCAACCTCTACTGGCTGGGTGACAAGCACCTGGCCATGCCGGCGGTGGTGATCGTGAACGTGTGGCGGCTCCTGCCGCTGGCCACGGTCATCGTGCTGGCGGGCCTCAACTCCATCCCCAGCGACGTGATCGAGCAGGCGCGCATCGACCGCGCCGGGTACATGCGGCGGCTCTTCGACATCACGCTGCCCATGCTCTCGCCCATCCTGCTCATCGCCATCTTGTTCACGTTCGTCTTCACGTTCGCCGACATGATCTCGATCTTCATCCTCACGCGCGGCGGGCCCGCCAACAGCACCCAGGTGCTCGCCTCCATGGCGTTCTTCACGGGCATTTTGGGCGGCAACCTCGGCAAGGGCGCGGCCGTTGCCCTCTTCCTCTTCCCGGCCCTGGCCGGCGTGAGCGCCCTGCTGTTGAGCCTCATCCGCCGCAGCGAGGTCACCTGATGGCCGCGTCAGCGGTCAAGCAGCGCCGGTCGGGCACGAGCCGCCCGGGCGCGAAGGGCCGGCGCCTCGTCGGGCGCTCGGCGTTCTACCTCGTCATCACGCTCTTCACGGTGTTCGCGGCGCTGCCCTTCTACGTCATGCTCATCACGGCGTTCAAGCGCAACGCCGACTTCTTCGACCCGAACGCCAACCCGTTCTGGTTCAACCAGTCGCCCACCATGGAGCATATCCGGCTCCTCTTCCAGGACACGCTGTTCGTGCGCTGGCTCCTCAACTCGTTCATGGTGGGTGGGCTGGTCGTGGTCATAACGCTGCTGCTGGCCATTCCCGCCGCCTACAGCCTGGCGCGCCTGGCGGGCAGTTGGGGCGAGGCGCTGGCGATCGGCATCTTCCTCACCTACCTGATCCCTCCTACGCTCCTCTTCCTACCGTTCGCCAAGGTGATCGCGTTCTTAGGCCTCCAGAACTCGCTGTGGGCCTTGGTGGTGGCGTACCCGACCTTCACGGTGCCGTTCTGTACTTGGCTCCTCATGGGGTTCTTCAAAGGGATACCCACCGACATCGAGGAGCAGGCCATGGTCGACGGCTACACGCGCTTCGGCGCGTTCGTGCGGGCGGTGCTGCCCCTGGCGGTGCCGGGCATCCTCACGGTGGTCGTGTTCGCGTTCACGCTCTCGATGAGCGAGTTCGTCTACGCCCTCACGTTCGTGCAGGACTCGGCGCAGAAGACCGTCAGCATCGGCGTTCCCACCGAACTGGTTAGGGGCGACGTGTTCCGCTGGGGTCCGCTGCTGGCGGGGGCGCTGATCGCCAGCGTGCCCGTGGCCGTGCTCTACACGTTCTTCATCGACCACTTCGTGGCCGGGCTCACGGCGGTGGCGGGGGAGTAGGCGGGGGTAAATAAAGACGAGCGCGCGGCGCCGATTTCTACGTCGGCGCCGCGCACGTCATTAGCTTGTCGCCCAGTGAGGCGAGCTGCTCGATCTCAGTCTGCCACCGGCAGCATCGTGTACATGGGAACGACGACCACGGTGGCGTCGGCGTCCTCGTCGGCCACGACCTCGACGCCGGTAACGACCCCGTAGCGGTCGATGGTCGAGATGCCGGTGGCGGCGTCACGCAGCTCGAGGCCGATGACCTCGTAGGTGCCAGGCTCGAGCCCGGCGAGCGAGTAGCTGAAATCGCCACCGGCCAGCGCCGTGGCCTCGACCTTGTACGGCGCGAGCGCCTCGAGGGAACCCAGGTCGCCGTAGCCGATCCAGGGAGCAACACCGCCTTCGTAAGGCAGGGCGTAGGCGTAAGCCGTGGGCGTGGTGAGGGTGTTACCCAAGACGGCCGCCTCGGCGTCCAGCAGGCCAGCGCCGCAAAGGTTGAGGCCGTCGAAGCCGAGGGCGGGCACGTTGCACTCTGCCTGTGTCAGGGGCGCCGAGGCGTTGTGCAGTCCCTCCACCACCTCGTCGAAGGTGAGATCCGGGTCGTGCGCAAGCATGAGCGACACCACGCCGGAAACGTGGGGCGCTGCCATGCTGGTGCCTTCCATGTAGCCGTAGGTGGAGGTGCCATTCCAGTAGGTGCTAAGCACGCCGAAGCTCGATCCATAGTCGAAGTCGCCACCGGGCGCCATGACGTCGATGAAGGGACCGTAGTTGGAGTAGTAGGCGCGCGCGCCGGTGGGGCCGGTAGCGCCAACGGTGATGGCGTGCGGGCAGTTGGCGGGGAAGGCGATGTCGGCAGGCGAGCCGTCGTTACCGGCGGACACGACGATGTAGGTACGTTGGCCGGCCAGGGTCTCGAAGTAACCATCGATGGAGGCGGGGCAGGCGTCGAACAGCAGCCCACCAAGGCTCATGTTGATGACGGCTGCCGGGTTGTCGTTGATGTGAGTGCCATAAGCCGTCTTGGTCTCACCGGCCGCCCACGCGATGCCTTCAAGGATGCCCGCGAAGTTGCCGCTGCCGTCGGCTCCCAAGACCTTGACGGGCAGCACGTCGACGTTCCAGTTGACACCCGCAACCCCGGCGCCGTTGTTGGTTATGGCGCCGATGGTGCCGGCCACGTGCGTGCCGTGCGTGCTGCCGCCCGGGTTCGTACGTGGGTCGTCGATCGAACCCTCGCCCGCGCCGGGCGTGGTTCCGTTCCAGTTTGCGAAGTTGGCACCGCCGACGGCCCACTGAACGTCCGTGTGGCCGAAGCGGCCCGTGTCGAGCACCGCCACGGTCACCTTGTTGGTGGCCCCGGTCTCGACGTCCCAGGCCGCAGGCAGGTTCAACTGCGCGTAATGCCACTGTTGGCCGTAAAGCGGATCGTTGGGAGTGGCATTGGCCGAGAGGATCCAGTTGGGGAACGCTTCGGCGACGAGGTCGGAGGCGCGCAAGTCGTCCACCAGCGCGCGCGTCGCGGCCTCGTCCAGGCCGCTGCTGCGGTAGAGGGCGAGGCCGCCCGTGTGCGCGAAGGAAGTCACCTTGGCGAAGCCGTTGCCGGCGAAGGCGAAGCCGCCGTCGGCCGTGAACGAGAGGGCGCCGGCCGGGCCCGCTGCGGTGGTGCCGAGGGTCACGTCGCGGGCGCCGGGCTTGAACACGACGAAGGCATCCCCGGGGACTATCGGCGCGGGGGCCGGCGCTGCCGCGGCCGACAGGCCGGCCGGGCCGGCCGGCGGCGTGCGCGTGATGATGCCGGAGATGGAGCCCGTGGCGCCGAGAGCGGGGGTGACGGTCACGGTGACGGCGAGGCTGGTAGCGCTGTTGCCGGCCTTGTCGGTCGCCTTCGCGCTCAGCTCGTAGGTGCCCTCCGTGGTGGGGGTCCATGGGAACGTCCAGGTGCCGGTTGCGCCAGGCACCACCTTGACGACTTCGGTGCCGTCCACCAGCACCGCGACGTTGGCGATGCCGCCCGCGTCGGTGGCCTTGCCGCTTACTTCCACGCTGGTGCCGGCGGCGACGGTGGCGCCGTCCGTTGGCGTCACGATGGTGACCGTCGGCGCCGTGGTGTCCGGCGTGGTGCACGCTGCCAGCACCAGCAAGACGAGAGTTATCGACGAGACTAGACGCACTATCCTTTGCATCTCACCCTTCCCCTTCGAGAAAACCAACGCACCGGCACCATGCGGCGCCAGGATCGGCACCACATTCCTCCCGGAAGGCGGCCGAGCGCGTTCGGTGTTGGTGAGTATAGCGTTAGAGCCTCCGGGGGCCGGCGGCCTGGGGGCGAGGGGCGCCGGGCCGCGCAACCAGCCCGGCCCTACCTAGCCCTTCGCCGCCCGCCTCGCCTTCAAGAAGCCGTCCTGCGCCTCGGAGAGCAGCTCCTCGTGCGCCGTGAATACCTCGTCGTTGGAGGCAAGAGACGCACCGGGCACCGTGGGTGACACGAACGTGGGCAGGCTCACCCCGCGGTCAGCCAGCTTCTGCGCGGTACGGGCGATGAGCTCCTGCATGACGGCGGTGGCCACGATGGTCGAACTGCCGCCCACCGGGCGGTCCCAGCCGTCCACCTTCACGATGGCGTCCTCCACCGGCGAGCAGGTGTCCACGGTCACGTGCGCGATCTCGCCAATGCGCAGACCGCTGCTGTGGCTGGCGGGCCGGTCCAGGTTCACCTTCGAGGTCACGGCAATCACGAAGAGCCCACGCTCCTTGGCGTAGAGGGCTGCCTCCACCGGGGCGGCGTTGCGGCCACCGTGAGAGAACACGACCAGCACGTCGCCCTTACGCAGGGCCTCGTGCGAGAGGTACTGCTGGACGTAGCCCTCCTCGCGCTCGAGCCACAAGAGCTCGCGCACGCCGCCAGGGCCCATGACGTTGTGCCACATCAAGCGCGGGTCGTTGAGGGGGTGGAGGCCCACGAAGCTGCCGTAGCGCGGGAAGGCATCCAGCGTCGGAATGACGGAGTGGCCGCTGCCGAAGAGGTGGACCAACTGCCGCTTCTCGAGGGCGTCGGCCATTGCCGCTGCGGCCGCGTCGAGCGCGCCGTCTTGCGACGCCTCTACCTGCTCGATCATCTTGACGAGTCCTGCCAGGAACTTGCTGCTCATGTGATTCTTCCTTCCTGCGTAGACCGCGTGACGGTCCCGCCCTTCAGAACCCAGTGGATCTTGTACCTGTCGCCGCGCATGAGCGACGTCGTGAACTCGATGGGGACCCCGGCCGTGTCCATGGCGACGCGCTCCACGCGGAAGGCGCAGACGCCCTTGTCGACCTGCAAGATGCCGGCGTCCTCGGCGGGCACCTTGCTCACCCAGAACGTCTCGCGCGCCTCCGCCACCACCACGCCGAAGCGTTGCTCGAGGAGTTCGTAGAGCGACCTGTCGGCGAGGTCGACCGCGGCGAGGTCGGGGAACCGCGCGGCCGGCAGCCGCGTGTGCTGCAGGCCGATCGGGCGACCGTCGCCCGTGCGGAGGCGTTTGATGCGCACGACCCGCGAGCCTACCGGTAGCTCGAGGCGGTCCCGCTCGGTCTGGTCGGCCTCGGCCACCTTCAACTCGAGCAGGGTGGCGCCAGGACGAAGACTCAGCGCGCGCATCTCCTCGCTGAAAGACTTCAGGCCCCTCTCCCCGGCGGTGAGCAACGGCGCCGTCACGAACGTGCCCAGCCCGGCGCGGCGCACGAGGTAGCCGCCCTCGACCAGGTTCCTGATGGCCTGCCGCGCGGTCACGCGGCTCACCTGGTAGGCGTCGCAGAGCTCCTGCTCGGTGGGGATGCGCGACTCCGCCGGCCACTCGCCGGAGAGGATCCTCGCCCTCAGCAGCACCTCGAGCTGGTGATAGAGCGGCTCCGGCCGCTCGCGGTCGATGCGGGTCATGCCAACGCCCCCCTCGCCTCATGGAAGTTGCGCCTCATCCGGAGGCCTCCGCCTCACGGCCCATGCACGTCATTCGAGGGCCCCTCGCCTCACTGTCTGCTCGCGTCATACGAACGCCCCCCTGCCCTCGCGCCCCAAGACTGCGGCGCCCACGGCGCCCGCCTGCCACCCGAGCGCGGCCGGCCTGATGGGCACGCGCCTGCCCGAGGGCGAGGCGCGCTGCTGCAACGCCTCGTTAACTGCGCCCTCGAAGAGGTCGAACTCGGCGCTCAACCCGCCGCTTACCAAGACGACCTCGGGGTCGAACACTGAAACGAGGGTGGCCAGCCCGACGCCCAAGCGCCTACCCATGCCAAGAACGACGCCCAGCGCCCGCTCGTCGCCCTCGCGGGCTGCCGCAACCAGCGCGCGCGTGTCCAGGCCCAAATCGCCGGCGGCCGCGTCCAGCGCCGAGCCCGATGCTTGGAGCTCTAGCTGGCCGTGCTCTGGGTGCGTGGGATCGTCCAGCGACATGTTCACCCAACCGAACGACCCGGCCGAACCGCTGGCGCCGCGGAAGACGCGGCCGCCTATCAGCAGGCCCCCGCCGATCCCGGTGCCGAGGCTGACGAGGAGCGCGACCTTGGCCTCCTTGGCCGCCCCGAAGCGCGCCTCGCCCAGGAGTGCGGCGTGGGCGTCGTTGGAGAAGAAGACGGGGGCGCGGCAGACGGCGGAGAGTTCGGCCGCCACGTCCTCGTCCGTGAGGAAGGGCAGCTTGGGCACCCAGCCGACGTGCTGGTCGAACGCCACGCCCGGGAAGCCGACGCCGACCCCCACGGCGGTGTACGGGGCCACGAGCCCCGCTATCGTCTCGACGAACTTCGCGAAGCCCTGCGGGGTGTCGGCACGGGCCACGACCTTGGGCTCGGCCTCGTCCCAGACGGCCAAACGTATGTTGGTGCCGCCGACGTCGAGCCCCAGGTAGGTGTTCATCCCTTGGACCCCGTGTGCGCGATGCCGGCTATGAAGTAGCGCTGCAAGAACACGAACAGCAAGACGTTGGGCAGCACGCTGATGACGGCACCGGCCATGACCACGTTCTGGAACTTGATGGCGGACGTGTAAGACACGAGCCGGTTGAGGGCCAGCACGACCGTCTGCTGGTCGGGGCTCTGAAGCACCGTGAGGGGCCAGAGGAACGAGTTCCAGTGGAACGTGAACGCGAACACCACCAGCGCGGCTATGGCCGGACCAAGGAGCGGGAACACGATGCGCCAGAGGTTCGTCCACTCAGAAGCGCCGTCTAGTCGCGCCGACTCGAGCAGCTCGTCCGGGATCCCGGCTATGAACTGGCGCATGAGGAAGATCCCGAAGGCGTTGGCGATGTTGGGGAGCATGACGCCGGCGAGGGTATCGACCAACCCGAGCGACTGCACGATCTTGTAGAGCGGCACGAGCATGACGATGGGCGGCAGGAACATGGTCGAGAGGACGAGCGCGAACAGTTCGTTGCGGCCGCGGAAGCGGAGCTTGGCGAAGACGTAGCCGGCCATGATGCTCGTGATCAGGATGCCCAGGGTGGAGCCTCCGGCGATCACGAACGAGTTAAGGAAAGAGCGCGCGAACGGGACCGTGCTGAAGGCGCGGGCGTAAGCGGAGAAGTCGATGCTGCTCGGCAACCACACGGGCGGCAGCGCCTGGAGTTCTTGCGGGGTCTTGAAGCTCGACGCCACCATCCAGAAGAGCGGGAAGAGCATGAGGACGACTATCAGCGCGTACACGAGGTACTGCACCGCCATCAGCAGCCGGCGCTGCATGCGCCTGCTCGCCGGCGACGGGCCGGGTCCTCGCGGGCGACCAGCGGCTAGCGGCCGGGCTGCCACTCAGGACTCCCCGGTGGGGTCGCGCAGCAGCCGCATGACGGCCGCGACGGCCACGACCAGGACCAGGAACAAGACGAAGGCCATGCTGCTGGCCTTGCCGGCCAGGCCGAACTCGAAGGCGTTCTTGTACACCTGGTACGAGAGGACGGTGGTGGCGCTGGCGGGGCCGCCCTGGGTGAGGACGTAGACGGGGTCGAAGACCTGCACGCTGTTGATCATCGCGATGATCACGACGAACAGCAGCGTGCGCCGCAGCAGCGGCAGGGTGATGCGCCACGTCTGCTGCCAGCCGTTCGCGCCGTCGATGACGGCGGCCTCGAAGTAGACGGCCGGGATCTGCGTGAGGCCGGCCACCATGAGCACCGTGTAGTAGCCGAGGGTCTGCCAGACGTTGAATATGACGAGCGAGATCATGGCCTGGTCCACCGAGCCGAGCCAGGCCCTGGGCGGGATGCCGAACCAGCCGAGGACCTGGTTGAGGGGGCCGTACAGGGGCGCGTAGAGGTAACCCCAGATGATGGCCACGGCGATGGTGGGGATCATGTACGGCAGGAACACGACGGCGCGGAGCGTCGACTTGCCCCTAATCAACCCGCGGTAGAGAAGCTGCCCGACGAAGAACGCCAGCGGCAAGATAAGGGCGATGGAAAGGCCGGAATAGGCGAGCGTGTTCCACAGGCCGCGGATGAAGGTGCGGTCGTCCAGGAGGCCGCGGTAGTTGGCGAGGCCGACGTAATCCATCTGAGATAGCGGCGTGTACATTGACCAGGTGTGCAGGCTGATCCAGGCCGTGAGCAAGATAGGTAAGAGCACGAACAGCACCAACAGTCCCACTCCCGGGCTGAGGAGGATGAGGGGCCATGGGGTGGTGCGGCGGCGGGTCAACGTGTGCCTCTCGAGAGGTCGAGCGCCCAGCCGGGCGCGGGGCCTGGCTGGGCGCTGAAACTGCGGTCAGTAGTTGCGTTCGAGGATCTCGTCGATCTCCTTGTTCGCGTTCTTGGTCATGTCGGCCACGCTCGACTGGCCGAACTCCACGCGCTCGAGCCACTGCTGGAGGGCGTTGGAGATCTCTTCCCCGCCCAGGATGGTGGGGAACGGGATGGCGTTGCCGAGTTGCGAGACGTAACCCTGGAGGAACGGCGAGCTGAGCTCGTCGCTATGGGCAACGACGTCGCTGTTGCGGCTGGGGATGATGCCCATGCTCGAGAGGATGTCGCCCATTGCCGAGGAGCCGTTCTCGCCGCTCGTGGGGCCGTCGAGCCACTCGAGGAACGCCCAGGCAGCGGCGCGCTGCTCGGCGCTGGCGTGGCTGTTGACCATCGTCAGCCAGGCGTAAGACACGGGGTGCGGCTCGGTGCCGTTGGGGCCGACGGGGATGGGGGCGGTGGCGATGTCGTCGAAGGCGTCGCCCATCGAATCGCGCAGCGCGCTCTGCCACCAGTTGGCCATGACGATCATGGCGGTCTGGCCGTTGGCGAAGTTCTGCAGGTAGGGGCCGGTGGTGCTGGCGTTGGCGGTGCCCATGGCGGGGTCGGTGACCTTGTCGTCGAAGATCAGCTGGTGGTACAGCTCGGTGACGGCCTCGGTGGCGGGCGCGTCGAGCGTGGCGGTGGTGCCGTCCAAGAACTTGCCGCCGTTGGAGTAAACGAACGACAGCCACGGGTGCACGACGCCGGCCGGCCACGAGTTGATGAGGCCGAAGCCCTGCTGCACGATGGTGTTGCCCTGGCGCTTGGTGAGCTTCTTGGCGTCGGCGATCAGCTCTTCCCAGGTGGTGGGCGGCCCGTCGATCCCCGCCTCGGCGAAGAGGCGCTTGTTGTAGTTGAGCGCGTAGAGGTTCACCTCGTTCGGGTAGCCGTACACCGTGCCGTCCGACGAGACGCTCCCCACGAGACCGGCGGGCCAGTTGGCGAGCACGTCCGCCGAGTAGGCGTCTGGTGCGGCGTCGGCAATCCCGCTCTTGACGAGTTCCGGCAGCCACAGTTCGTAGATGCCCGTGATGGTCGGGCCGTTGGGGCTGGTGGCCTGCGAGCGCAACGTACTCAGGAGGTTGCCGAACGGCACGGCGCGAACCTCGATCTTCACGCCCGGGTTGGCCGCCTCGTACTTGTCGATGGCGGCGCTGAGGAGGTCGACGGTCTCCGGTGGCCAGTGCGTGAGGTAGCTGATGGTGACCTGCGCGTAGGCGGCGCCCAGCGCCAGTACCGCGGCGCTAACCACAACGCGTGCGAGGGACGAGAGCTTGCTTCTCATGATGCGTCCTCCTCCTGTTACTAGCTGTCCGGGAAGTAGATTATAATGTTATAACAAAGTTGTAAAGTGCCGAGGCGTCTAGACGAGCCCGCCCAACGGGAGCGTCACGAGTTCCTAATCGCTCTTAGACCGGAAGAGGTATGGTCTACGAGTAGTCAACATGCTTCAGGGTTACGGGAGCGTGCGGAGGAGAAGGGGAGTGGGCTGCGCAATGAATGCGGAGCCCTGTCGGGGATGGATGACCAGGTAGAACTCAATCTGAATGATCTTTTCCAGCTGCTGCGTCGTGGGTTGGTTTTCGCCCTAGCGGTAGCCGCAGGAGCCGGCCTCCTCACCTACTTCCTGAGTAAGCGCATGACGCCCGAGTACAACTCGACTACCACGCTGCTTGCCAGCCGGCCCAGCAGCAACGCTCAGTCCAACTTCGGAGTTTCCCTGGTCACGGCCCCGGTCGTAGACACGAGTGCCTACCAGGCTGCGGCAAAGAGCTACCCCGTGCTTGTCGAGGCCCTGAATGTACTGGGGGAGAACGATCCCGACGCCAAGACAGTTGCGGCTTTCGCGAAGCTAGTAAGCGTGAGGCTGGAGGCGGCTCAACAGTCAAGCCTGATCCGATTGACCGTGCGAGACGCCGACCCACAGTGGGCCGCAAGGGCTGCTAACGCTCTTGCCGCTGGACTATTACATTGGGACACCACGCGGGCCAAGCAGAATCTGCAGGTGATCGTGCACACTCTGGAAACGCAAGTACAGGCGTTCGACACGGAGATTGCCGGACTCGAGAGTGCGCCCGACGGTGGTACGGCCGCAACCAGCCAGTTGGAAGGCTTGCGGACTTTGCGCGCTGACCGAGCAATGCAACTCAACGCAGTGCGCGCCCTGAGTGCGTCTGCGGTCGGACTGCTGGAAGTACTCGAACCCGCTCGGCCAGCGCTAGAGCCGTCGAGGCCGCGGCCGATGCGTAACGCCGCACTTGCCTTCGCGCTCGGGCTCTTTCTCGTTTACGCGCTGCTCTTGCTGCGCGACTCCCTCGACATGCGGTTCCGTGGGGCGGACGACGTGCTCAGTTCCACCGGCTTCCCCGTCCTAGGCGAGTTCCCTCGTCTACCACCCGGCTCCGTCCACTTGCCGCACGAGGCCACCGGCTACCTGCGAACTAACATCATGTTCGCTACCGCACAGAACCTTCCTAAGGTGATCCTCGTGACGAGCGCCCAACCCACCGAGGGCAAGACTTCCGTGGCCATCGGCCTGGCGGAGAGTTTCGCCCGGAACGATTACCGAACCGTCTTGATAGATGCCGACATGCGCAGGCCGGCAGCATCTGAGCGGCTCGGGCTAACACGCATAACCACTAGCCCGAACGCCACCCTGAGGGCGTACCTGGAGAAACCGAGCCTGGCCGAGACGCCTACCAGTACCGTGGTGGACGGCCTGCTTCTCGAGGTTATCCCCACCTTCGAGCCGGCGCCCTCGCCCACGGAGTTACTGTCGCGCTCGTTCGCTTCGGTGCTGCACAGGCTGAAGGACGACTACGACGTGATCGTCATCGACTCTCCTCCTGCGCTGCCGGTGGCCGACGCCATGACCATCGCTCCCCACGCCACTGGGGTCGTCCTTGCCGTAAGCCTGCCAACGGCTGACAGGCGAGCGGTTAAGGCTACACTCGACCTCCTCGAGCGAATCAACGTGCGCATTCTCGGCATGGCCCTCACCAACGTCGAACCCAGTCGTTCACTCGGCGGCACCCGGGGTTATGGCTACGGCTACGGTTATGGCTATGGGCCCGTCGAGGTGCCGCAAGCTAATAGAAACGAACCGGTGCGCACCCGGCGTCTCCCCAACAGGGCAGCGGCCGACGACTAGTCCAAGGCCTCCACTGAGCTTGGCGGCGTTAGCCTAATATCAAAGCAGCGACAGCATCCTGCTGAACCGAGGAGCTGCCAACGTCCAGGTGTCCGAGTCCTCTTGAGCTCCGCAGCATCTTCGCAGCACGTTGAATCTCCGGCCACTCAACTAATTCTCTAAGCTCGCGAACTGACGGGTGTCGACGCTGAGGGTTCCACGGCGACTTCGAACCCCCTCAACTCATACCCCTCCACCAGATCATTCCACCCCAACCGCGGCGCACTCCGCACCTCGAGCGGCAACCTCAACAGCTTCTGCAAGAAGATGTCGCTCTCCTGCATGGCGATGAACGACCCGGGGCAACGGTGACCACCGTCGCCGAAGCTGAGCCCCGACGCCTGCACGCCGCGCGGCAGATCGCGCTGCGGGCACAGCGCCAGCGGCGCCTCCCCCATCACGTCTGCGTCGGCGTTGGCGGCGCGGATGTCCAGGTTCAGCAGCGCGCCCGCGGGAACGTGGTGGGTAACGCCGGCGTCCTCGATCACCATGTCGGCAGTGGCGCGGCGGTAGAGCCGCCCCACCACCGGCTCGAGCCTGAGGATCTCGTGGAGTATGCCGTAGCGTTCCTTCTCATCCCCGGCCAGGTACTCGCTGCGCAGCTCCTCGCGCTCGAGCAGGTGCCAAGCGGCCATCGAGATGTACTCGCGGGTGGTGACCATGCCGGCGGCGCCGTAGGTAACGCACTCGATGAGGATCTCCACGTTCTTGCGGCCACCCTCCAGCAGGTGGCTGATGACGTCACCCTGCGGCGCGCGGCGGCGAGCGGCGATGGCGGGGCGCACGTCGCTCAGATAGAAGTTGAGCAGGTTCGCCTGGCTCTTCAGCCCCGCCACAATGCGCCGCACCCGCGACGCACCTTCAAGGCGGTCCATCGACAGGAGCGCCTCGAGGCGGCGGTCCATGCCGGGTCGGCGGGAGTCGGTGAGGCCAACTACGCGCGCCGCCACGTTGACGGCGAGCCGCAGCGTCAACTCACCCAGGTCGCCGTGCCCATCTTCTACTAGCTTGGCGATGACCTCGTCGCTGTACTCCTCCATCAGGTCCCGGTACTCGTCGCTGACGATCGTGGGCGTGAAGAAGCGGGCGATGGCAACGCGCTGCTCCTTGTGCTCGGCGCCGTCCTGGAACAGCACCGGCTGCCTGAGGCCGGTGCTGGCCACCATGTCTGAGTTGAAGCCGGCTTGGCGGGTGGCCTCGGAGTTGCGCAGCACCTGGCGCACGGCGCCGTAGGAGCGGACGTGCCAGACATCGCCGTCTTGTTCTATGGCCGGCGCGTTCGGGTCCTCGCCGCGGCCGCTCTTGCGGTGGTCGGTGCCGTGCGGGTAGGGGCAACGGCCGGCAGCTGGACCGTTCTCTTGTGGTGCCCTTGGCGCGCGGGCCGGCGCGGTGCCTAACGTGGGGTGCTCGATCATGGTGTTCCTCTCGCCGCGCCGCGGGTACGAGACGCCAGGCGCAGACCTGCTATGCCCTAATGATACAGTGTGGCTCATAAGAGATTGTGAGGCTCATAACCTCCAGGGAGGCGCGGAGTGGTAACGCGAACACAACCGACACCACCACCTGACGAGGGCGAGGACCTGAGGGTAAGGCGCACGCGCCGCCTGCTCGCCGACGCCCTCGTAGCCTTGACGCTCGAACGCCCGTTCGAGGAGATCACCATCCGCGAGCTCACCGACCGCGCCGCCGTCGGTTACGCCACCTTCTTCCGCCACTACAAGAGCAAGGACGAGCTGCTGAGGAGCATGCTGCAAGACGTGCTCGCCGAGCTCCTCGACCTGCTCGGGCCAGCAGCCAGCGTTGCCCCGCGCGACGCCGGGACCCAGCTGTTCCACCACGCCGCGCGCCACGCAAACCTCTACCGCCTGCTGTTCCGCGGCGGCCACTCGAGCAACCTGCTGCAAGAAGCCGAGCGCGTGGGAGTGAGCGGCGTGTACGAGACGTTCGAGGCCAAGCCCGGCAGCCGTGTGTCCCTGGAGGTGGCCGCGCAACACCTCGTCGGGTCGCTCATGCGCTTGCTGGCGTGGTGGCTGGACAACGACCAGCCTTACTCGCCGGAGAGGATGGGTGAGATCTACCAGGACCTCATCCTGGGTCCGCTCGAGGAGACGGCGGTTAGACGGCGTGGGGTGGACGGGATATGACCGCGCGGTGCGAGGCCAAGATGTTCAAGTTCTCGCGGTGATACCGGGGCCGCCTTGCGCCCCAGTCAGCGGAAGGACGCTGCGTTAGCGGGATGACCATCACGGCCAGGGTCACTGCGGAATGAAGAATGCCCCGCCACGACACGCAGAATGCGCAGTAGATCGGGCGCGCCGCCAAGGCCGCCCGGCTTCGTAGCGACGACAAGGCGCGGATACTTGGGGCACTCGGTTTCGAGCAGCGGCACGCCGGAGATCGCCTCACTACCAGACGTGCGCAAGGCCCCGCAGGCCAACCCTCTCAGCACCGCCTCTGCCGTACTTCCGCCCGTCAACACCAGGCCCGCCAAGTTCGGGGGAACCGCTGCAACTACCAGCCCAGCGACGTACTCCGCAACCTTCTTTGAGGCCCTTCGCCCTGGGCGCCTCTCCACGAACTTCGGCGCGGCATCCAGACCGCTGTCGGCATGCGTCGGGATGGTCGAGATCACGACCGCCGGCGACAGCGCCAACGCATCGGCAAGCCGGTCCCGGTAGTAATCGAAGCGGCTTTCCCTCGCGCTGCGGCCACCCATGGTGTCGACGAACAAGTGCGCCACACCGTTGTCCTTGAGATGGCGGACCTGTTCGACGGTCACGGAGTTATAGGAGCCCGCAACCACCAGGACCGGCCCCGACTCCAGGCTCGAGAGGTAGCCGGCCAGCGCATCGGCCAAGCCATAGCTGCCGATCCACAGCCGCATCCCCGCTTCCGCCGCATCTCGCACGATGAGGTCGCCGGGGCTTGGGAAAGCGGAGACCGTCGTCACTAGCCTTCTGGCTTCCACCAACGCCTTCCAATCCGCGGACCCAAGGGCCTGCGGTTGTGAAACGTGGTTCTCGGGCGCGCCGAGGACTCCGGGCCAGCGCTGGTACTCGTCGGCGGCGAAGCCTTGGAGGATGAGCAGGCCGCCCTGGGTCTCTAGGGCTGGCGCCAGGAACGCATCCGGAGAGCCCCTCAGGCGAGAGTCGATCTTCAAGATGATGTGATCCGGCGCCCAATGCGCCAACCGGCGCAGGCCCTGTCGGACCCGTTGCTCGTTGAGAGCCGAACCCAGGTTGCGGGAGGCGAGGTTCAGGGCCCAGACGGCACAGCCAGCGTCAGGTTGGTTGGACTCGAGATCGGTGATCGTAACGGGCGCCCCGAAGCGCGCGAACTCACCCGCCATCATCGCGGCCCCGGTCAGGTCATCAGCGAGAATGCCTACCCGATACGTCATTCCGCCTTGCTTCTACTTCCACCCTTTGCGGCGAGCTCGGCAGCCAGGAGGAACGCCCGCCGGAACAGGTCGTGGTTTGCGGCGCCCTTCCAAGCTATGTCGTAAGCGGTTCCGTGCCCACAAGTCGTGCGGATGATGGGGATGCCGGCGATGAGTGTGACGTAGCCGTACCTCTTCAGGGGAATCACGCCCTGGTCGTGGTACATGCCGAGCACCACGTCGTACTGCCCTTTCTCCGCCTCCCAGAAGAGCGTGTCCGCTGGGCGAGGGTCCGTGATCTTCACGCCCGTTTGGCGGAGTTCTTCGATGGCCGGTTGTATCTCCCTGATCTCCTCGTCGCCGAACAGGCCGCCGTCACCGGCGTGAGGATTGAGCCCCGCAACGCCTACGGAGGGAGCATCGATGCCGAAGCGGTCGTGGAGCGTTGCCACCGCCTGGTGAGCGATGCGTCTCACGCGTTCCTTGGTGATGTTGTCGATGGCGTTTCGAAGCGACATGTGGCTCGTGACGAGCGAAACGCGCATGTCTCCGCCGATGAGCATGGTGTGGTACTGGCCCTTCGGGGTGCCGACACCCTCGGCGAACATCTCCGTTTGGCCCGGGTACAGATAGCCGGCCGCGTGCAAGGCCACCTTGTTCACGGGCGCGGAGGCGATGGCGTCGGCCCGCCCGGCCATCACGATCTCGATGGAGCGGTGGATCGCCTGCGCGCTCAGTTGCCCCGCGGCCGCCGTTGGCGCTCCAGCGTCCATCACCGCCTCGTCGAGCCCCAACCCCAGGTCGATCACGGGCAAGGCCGAGTCTGCCAAGGCGTCGGCTTCCTCTGGGGCGCTGATCTCTACGACCTGGACCGCTAGGCCCAGAAGACCGACGGCCCGGCGCATGGTCGAGGCGTCGCCGATGACGATCGGCGTCGCCCTTGCCCTCACCTCCGCGTCCATGAAGGTCTTGGCGATGATCTCCGGACCGACCCCGGCAGGATCGCCTTGCGTGATCACGACTCGTGGTTTAGCCACGCCGGTGCGCTTTCGAGGTGCCTAGCTTCCCGGGGTTCATCTTGTTCATAGGATCGAGTGCCTCCTTGATTCTATTGAACAGGAGGAAGGTGCTCCCCATCTCTTCCTTTATGAACTCGTTGCGTACGAGCCCTACCCCGTGGTGGTGGCTGATCGTCCCGTTGAGCCTTAGCGTTTCGCGCAGGGCGGTGTCCCAGGCGCGGGAGTATGCAAGCCGCGTCGCTTCCGGATCTTCACCCTCGATGAAGAAGATGAAGTAGATGGACCCCCCAGTCGAGTAGAAGTGCGAGAAGTGGCTCATCACCTTCGCGGTGAGCGGCTGCATCGCTTCGGTGACGCCCTCGAAGAGCGGGATGAGGTCGGTCCACGGCGCAGCGACCTCTATGGCATCGGCCATGCGGTTGTCGTCGGCGTTGCCGGCATCTAGCCACTCGGCGTTGAAGCGGTGTTGCTCCCACGCTTCGCCGATCTCCGTCCCGAGGAGCTCCCCGCCCCAGTGGCCAACGAGGTCTGCGAAGACCCGCTGCTCGGCCTCTGCCATGACGGTCGTGCCTTCGTGACCCACGATCAAGAGCGGCAGCGCGCTCTGCACGTTCACCCTGTCGTACAACCCTTGCGCTTCGACCGGGTCATAGAGCCGCAGTACCGCCGGCACTACTTGCTTCTTGAAGGCGTCTCGTACGGCCCCCAGCCCTGCAGCGAGCGAAGGAACCGAGTACCCCAGTAACGTGCGCGTTTCCGGGCACGCGAAGACCTTGACGGTCACCGTCGTGATTACGCCGAGGGTCCCCTCGGCCCCGACGAACAGGTCGATGAGTTTGGGTCCGGTCGCGGTCCGCGGGTGGGGCCGGAACGTGACCAGGTCTCCGGTCGGGAGGACCACGTTCAAGGCGACGAGCAAGTCTTCGATGCCGCCGTACTTGCTGGAGAAGGTGCCCGTCGAGCGGGTGGCTACCAGTCCGCCCATCGACGCCAGGTAGAGCGACTGAGGGTAATGCCCGAGGGTGTGACCACGCTCGCCCAACCACGCCTCGAGGTCGCCGGCCTTCACGCCCGCCTCGACTCTGACCGTCCCGTTGTCCGGGTCGAAGTGCAGGATCTTCGACATGGCCTTGAGGTCGACTACGACGGCCTCGTTGGTGGGGACCGCTGCGCCAGTGACCCCGGACCCGGCGCCATAAGGAACCAAGGAGCAGTCGAGGTCTTGGACGGCGCGCACGATCCTGACCACGGCGTCGGTCGACTGCGGCCGAACGACGCATGCAGGCACGTGCCGCTCGAGTTCTTCCGCCGTCCACTTGGCAGTCAGCGGCCATGAGTCTCTCGCATGCGCAACGAGGTCGGCCTGATCCGTTGAGATTTGAACGTCGGGTACGGTCGCCCGGAGTCTTGCTACTGCACCTTGCATTGAGTCCTCCTAGGACAGGCCAGCGATGCGGGGAAGCCAGGTCACGAGCCCGGGAATCAGGATCAACAGGACCGTCACCCCGATGAGCACGGCCAGCCACGGCCAGATGATCCGTGAAAATCTTGCGATGGAGATGTTCCGGATGCGGCACAGCGTGAACATCACTATCCCCAGCGGCGGCGTGATGGTGCCGATCGACATGAGCACGGCCAGGATGACGCCGAAATGGATCGGGTCGATTCCGACCAACTTGAGAGCGGGCATCACGACGGGGATGGTCATCGTGACGATCGCGATGGCCTCGATGAATAGGCCGAGCACCAGGTACAAGAACCCCAGTAGAAGCAGGATCACCACGGGGTTCTGGGTAAGGCCCAGCAGACCCTCGATGGTTGCCTGGGGCGCTTGCTGGAACGACATCATCCAGGCGAAGCCCGAGGCAACGCCGATGATGAGCAAGATGCCGGCCGACTCGACCATCGACTCCGTGATGGCCTGCCACAACGACCGGAGGTTGAGCTCGCGGTAGATGAACAGCCCCAGGACGATGCTATAGGCGGCGGCCACGGCCCCGGATTCGGTGACGGTGAACGCCCCGGAAAGGATGCCGAGCACGATGATGGCCGGGGTGAGCAGCGCGAAGCCGGCCCTAACTATCGCAAGGAGTAGGGCGCGGGCCGAGAAGGCGGTGCTTTCCGGAACTGGGCTAACGCGCGAGATGACCGCGACGGTGCCCATGAGCGCGAGCGCCATGAGCGTCCCGGGGATGATGCCGCCGATGAAGAGGGCGCCGATGGGCACGCCCGCCGCTATGCCGTACACGATCATGATGACGCTCGGGGGAATGATCGGGCCGATGGTGGCCGATGCCGCGGTCACCCCGACCGAGAAGTCCTCCGTGTAACCGGCCTTGCGCATCGTCTCGATCTCCACGGCGCCGAGCCCGCCTGCATCGGCGACAGCGGATCCGGAGATGCCCGCGAACAGGAACGACGCCGCGACGTTCGCGTGCGCCATCCCTCCCCGGATGTGGCCCACCGATGCGTTGCCGAGGCGGAAGATCCGCTCGGTTGCTCCACCTAAGTTCATAAGTTTGCCGGTAAGGATAAAGAACGGCAGCGCGAGGAGCGTGAACGAATCTACGCCCTTCGCGACCATCTGGATGAACGTTTCGATAGGGATCTGCTCGATGGCGAAGAAGCCGATGGTGGTTGCCGCCAACGCTATTGCGACGGGGACGCCCAACAGCATGAGCGTGATGACGGCGCCTACGGTTAGAAGAAGCATGGTTAGCGCCCTATTCCCGTGGCCTTGGCTGCAAGGCCGTGCGAGCATGGGTCACGGCGTTCAAGAGCGAGAACACGGTCAACAACAGGCCTCCGACGGGAACGGGAAGATAGATGAGGTTCCGCGGATAGCCGAGGCTCGTGGACGTGTCGCCCGCCGTGAACTGGAACAGCTTCCAACCGTAAACGACCAAGACGATGCCCACGGCCGCCAGCAAAGCGTTGATTACCACCTTCGCGGCCGCATGCATGCGGAAAGGGAGACGTTCGAGCACGATGTCTACCGCCATGAACTCCTCCTTCAGGGCGGCCGCGCCGATGGCGATGAAGGTCGCCCAGACGAGCAGCAAACGGGCCACCTCCTCCGTCCACGAGGTGGGGTTGTTGAGCACGTAGCGCGTGAAGACTTGCCCGATGGCAAGCACGAGGATTGCAGCGAACAGAACTCCCGCAAGGGCTTCGAATACTTGGACAGCCCGCTGGCGGGGGTTCTTCCGTGGCTTCTGCATTCCAGCTCCATGGGGCAAAGGGGAAGAGGACGGAGCCTCTCCCCCTCAGAAACGATCAGTTCTGGCCGGCGTCGCGGATTCGTTCGTACAGGTCTTGTCCCCACACGTCCATGCTGCTCTCGAACACCGGTTCCACCGACTTCTGGAATGCCGCCACGTCGGTATCGACGAAGATGATGCCTTCGGCTTCCAGCTGGCTCCTCAGCTCGCTTTCGCCGCCCAGTACCAGCTCGGTGTTGTACTCGCCGGCCTCCATGGCCGCGTCCCTCACGACCTGTTGCAGGTCCTCGGGAAGGGACTGGAGGAAGCGATCGTTCACCAGCATCACGTTGGTGTAGAAGTAGTGCTGCGTCAGGTCGATGTACTTGCCCAGCTTGTAGAAGCCGCCGTTGATCATCCAGTCGAGCGGCAGCTCCACCGCGTCGACGACGCCGGTCTGCATGCCCGAGTAGGCGTCAGGAAAGCCGAGGGGCACCGGGCTCGCGCCCATGGCACGCCACAGGTCGATGTAGAGCGGAACGCCGGCCGTCACGCGGATCTTCACGCCGGCGAACTCCGCGGGAGTCGTGACGGGCTTCTTGGTGATGGTCTGCCTGGTGCCTTGTTGCCAGTTCGCGGCGATTACGCTGGCGCCGGTGGCCTTGCGGTACTCTTCCCAGAGTTCCTGGCCTATGGGCCCGGTAGTGACGTCAACCATGTGCTGGCGACTGTTCCACAGGTAGTACATGTTGAAGATGTCCAGCTTGCGGAGCTTCGCCCCCATGACGGGCGTGCCGATGTTCGCCATCTGGATCGTTCCCAAGGCGACCTGATCCTGCAGCTCGACTTCGCCCCCGAGTTGACCGCCGGGAAAGACCTGGACGCTGATGCGGCCATTCGAGCGCTCCTCGACGAGTTCCTTGAACTTCATCGCGGCTTTCGTTACCGGGTGGCCGGCTTCCGCTATCAGGCCGAGGCGGACGTTGTAATCGGCGGCGAAGGCCGCGGTCGTTCCGAGTAGAACCAAGAGAAGCACGAACTTGAGCAGTCTCACTTAGAGTTCCTTTCCAAGCGTGAGGCGAGTTGCGTCGCTACGAAGTCGGCGAGGCGCCGGGAATCCACTAGTCTGCGACGATCACCTCCACCCCTGCTCTCGCAGCGATTTCGGTGGCGTTCCTTGGAATCGAAGCGTCGGTGATCAGGTGGCCCACGGCGGAGAGGGGAGCGATGGTCGTGAAGCTGACGTGGCCCCACTTCGAGCTGTCGGCGATCGCGAAGACCTCGCGGGCTCGGCCGAGTGCTGCTCTCTTCGTCTCCACACCGACCGGGTTGCTGTTCGTGAGGCCCGCTTCCAGGTCCACCCCCGACACCCCCATGAAGAGGATGTCGAAGTTGAGTTCCTCTATCTGCTTCACGGCGGCCAGGCCGGTTGCCCCGAAGATGGTGGCGTCGGTTGGTCCGCCGATCTGGTAAACGTTGAGGTTCGCGTGTGCGACCATCTCTGCCGCGATGTTCACGGCGTGAGTGACGACCCGAGCCGTGAACGGTCCTTGGAGCGAGCGGCGGATCAGGTTGCGAGCCACCTCCATGGCCGTCGTGCCCGTATCGAGGAAGATCGTTTGGCCCGATTCGACCATTGCGGCCGCCGCCCGACCTATCGCTTCCTTCTCGACGCGGTAGCGCTTGTGGCGCAGCCAGTAGCCAGGATCGTTGTCGGAGGCGAGGACCGCGCCACCATGCACGCGCCGCACCATCCCCTTGTGCTCGAGGCGCGTGAGATCCCTTCGGATGGTCATCTCCGAGACGCCGAGTTCGGATGCGACCTGGCTGGTGCTGACGTTCCCGTTGTCTTGGAGTAGCGCCAGCAAGTGTTGCTCGCGATCTACCGTCAGGCCGGTGGACATTGCGCCTCCTGTGAGCTTCAGTGCGTTTGCAGCCTAAACCACCAAAAGCTAACACGTCAAGAGTGGGCGTGCCCCCGCCCTGCACCCCTGGGCACTTGTCCAACTGGTGATCCGATCCGAACTCGGTGCATACCGTCTCCCGAGCATGGCCCGCTGCCTTCGAGGCCCGCCAGGGGGGCGTCCGGCAGCTTGCCGCAAGAAAGCCCTAGACTCTCCTGGTGTCTGCAGCTCTAGCCGGGTTCGGCCTCAGCCTGTCGTTGATCGTGGCGCTGGGGGCGCAGAACGCCTTTGTGCTGCGCCAGGGTCTGCGGCGCGAGCGCGTCGGGTGGGTCGTTGCCATCTGCACACTCTCCGACGCCATCCTCATTGCCGTTGGCGTGGTCGGCCTCGGCTACGTGCTCGAGCTGGTGCCGTGGCTGGCTGACGCCACGCGCTGGCTGGGAGCGGCGTTCCTCCTTGCCTACGCACTCTTCGCAGCCTGGCGCGCCCTGGGGCCCACGGGCGAAGGGCTCATGCCCGCGGCCTCCGGGGTGATGAGCGGCGCAGCGGCACCGCTGGGGCCCGTGGTGCTCATGGCGCTGGCCATGACGTGGCTCAACCCGTCGGTGTACCTCGACACCGCCTTCCTGATCGGCTCGGTGGCAACCAGCCACGGCGACGCCAGGTGGTGGTTCGCGGCGGGAGCCATGGCCGGCAGCGCGCTCTGGTTCGTGGGCCTCGGGTTCGGGGCGCGCTACCTGGGCAGGTGGCTGCGCACGCCACGCTCGTGGCGCGTTCTGGACGGGGTCATCGCGCTACTGCTCGTATACACGGCGGGGCGGTTGGTGGTGGGGTGAGCGCTAAGGCGCCAACGCCGCGGGGCTACACAGATAGTAGGGTCCGCTATCGGCGAGCACTCCCGACTCCGAATAAGACGGAATTAGACAGGAATAAGACGGAATTGACCACGAATAAGGCGGAATGAGACGAGACGCGTGCCCGGCGGACGAAAGCGCCTCGTAAAGTTGATCGATGATCGCCGCTGGCACGAATCGTCGCCGCGACCACGGCAACAGCTACTTGCAGCTAACGCACCCGACCGCCCGCGCCCCTCAAACGTGCCCGTACTTCTCGAGCATCTCCTTGGCGCTCATGCCCTCTTCGCTCAACCTGCGCGCTTCCTCTTCCTGCCTGACTATCGCCTCGGCACGCTCGAGCACCTGGCTCACGTGCTCTTGCGCGATGACGACCACCCCGTCCTCGTCCCCAAGCACGAAATCGTCAAGCGACACGGTGATTAACTCGCCAAGAGCCCCGCGTATCAGAATTGGCTCGCCATGCCGCGTGACGCGCCAGCGGCCCACCGACTGCACGGGGCTCACGTAACGACCGAAGACGGGGAAACCCGTCTCGGAGATGGCCTCCACGTCACGGAAGCCGGCGTCGACTATCGCCCCGCGGCAGCCGCGCTTGGCCATGGTGGCGGCGATCAGGTCGCCGAAGAGGCAGAAGCCGTGCGCGTTGGTGCCGCCCCAGACCGTCACGGAGTCCTCGGGTAGGCCGTCCACCACCTCCAGCTTGAGGCGGTCGGCGCCCTTCGCCACCGAGAGCTGACCCTCGATCGGGTACGCCCAGCCGGCAACGCGGACCCGCTCAAACGTGCGCCGGCGGATGTCGTTGTCCAGCGCCGTCACGGGCCACTCGAGCTCGTCGTAAACGTCGCAGACGATGGCGGTATTGAGCTTCAGGAAACGCTTCCTGATCTGCTCGCGTTCTTTCTTGGTCATGGTCGGTCCTCCATCGAAGGCACTGGACGTCACCGTCTCTCACCCCACCCCGCCCTTATCTCGGTGCTGCTCACGTCGCGCCGGAAGCTGCCCTCCGGCAGTTCCTCGAACAGCCCGCCGAAGCCCTCGGGCACCGGCAGGTCTTTAAGCGTCTTGTAGCCGTCCGCCTTGTCGAGCCTGCCGGCCACCAAGAACGTGCAACCGTGCGCCCCGAACTCCCTGAGGGCCGCCTTCAGCCGCTCCTCCGAACCGCCGTAGAAGCGCGGCTCCAAGATCCTCTCGGCGGTATCGAGGCCGACCACGAACACGCTGCCCGGGAACAGGGCGGCCTTCTCCATGAACAGCGGCGCCCTGGTGAGCGCCAGCGCGCCGCGGCCGGCGAACTGCTGCGCCCGCAAGCGCGCCTCGAAGAGGCCGATGGGCGCCTTCTCGGCGTTGATGAGCGGCAGCTCGAAGAGCGGCGGCAGGCCCATGTGATCGGCGGCGGCCTGCGCCAGGTCGAGGTGGCCCTCGTGCGCCGGGTTGTAGGCGCCCGAGAGGATCACCCAGCGCTGGCCTGAGTTCAGTGCCGGCGACGACACCACGGCGCCGTCGGAACGCACCACGGCGAACTGGCGCTCCCCGCGTTCCACCTCGGCTATCAGCTCGCTGGGGAACAGCTCGATCTCCACTTGTTCGGCGCCGGTGAGCGGAAGGTCGGGCGGCGCCAGCACCCCGCAGGCGTCCGCCACGGCGCGCAGGAGCAGCAAGGAGACGATCTCCTCCTCACCGGCACGGTCGCGCGCGTCCTTCTCGATGGTGAGGGAGTAGGTGGTGATTCCGAAGGCGTCGTGCACGGCGGCGGCCACGCGGTGGTCGCCGCGCTTGGCGCGGTCGGTGGCGATGGTGGCGGAGCTGCCCAGCCCGAACACGGCGTCGGGGGCGTCGGCGTACTGCCGGGCCTGGTCGTACGCGCGCTTCGCCATCGCGCGCGCCACGCGGCGCGAAGTGAAGCGGGCGGGCATGAAGCCCACCCAGTCGTGCATGCTCGCCTCGTTGTAGATGTCCACGGCGCTGAGCACCGTGCGGCTCGACCCCCCAACGCCGTGCAGCCACGCGAGGGCCTGCGCGCCGGCGCCGGCGAACGCCATCACCATCTTGTGCGGCGTGGCGTGGATGGCCGTGGCCAACTCGGAGGGCGTGGCGGCGCGGTGGCGCGGGTCGAGGCCGTTGCTGTCGCCGGGTTTGGACGCTGCGTCCGGTTTTCCACCCTCTTTGCGGGCCTGTGGGCTGGAGGTGCCTTGGGGGAAGGGCCTCATGTCGGCACCATCATGCCACGCCCGAGTTGCTGCGCTAGGCCACGCTCAGCGCGAGAACAGCAGGTCGCCGTCGCTACCGCTAAGCACCAACAGGTCGTCGGCCGTCATGTGGAACGAGGTGACGCCGGCCAGGGTGGCGAGGAACCGCTGTTCCTGGTCCATGGCGCCCTCGCAGTACATCATGGTCGACCCGGCCGGGCCGAAGCCGACCAGGCCGTCGAGGCCGAACTCCACGGCGGCGAAGTAGCGGTTGCAGCCGGTGGTGCCCACCGCCTGGCCGTCGACGATCTCGAGGGTGGCGGGTGAGTCGGCCAGTGCGGGCGTGCCGTTAGTGCCGAAAGACACGAGGTGCCATTCCACGTTCGTGATGGGGCTGCTGGCGTCGAGGGTGCTCACGAGGACGCGCTCCTTGCCGGCGAGCGTGAAGCCGCCCGGGCCGTGGCCGATGGTGGCCTTCTCGGCGTAAACGCCCTGGTCGGTGTTCTCGAAGTAGCCGAGGATCACGGTGTCTTCACCGCACGTGTAGTTGGCGCGGGCGCCGTCAATGGCCAGCGTGGCTCCGAAGCCCGCGTGCAGGCACTCGGTGCCGTCGGCCAGGGTCACGCCGCGGACCTCGAGGGCCACCAGCGAGTCGTCGAGGATGTTCCGGGCGTCGGCGGGATCGTAGGTGATTCGGGTTACTAGCCCGGTCTCGTCTTCGAGGAGCAGGTCGCCCACGAGGGCCACGCCCTCGTTGCAGAAGTGGCTCACCCTGCCGCCGGCCACGCTGACGTTCACTTCGGGGCCGACGGCCTTGCAGGTCGAGCCGTCGGGGAGCACGATGTTCACGCCCTGGGCCGCGGCCAGGCCCGTGAGGGCGAGGGCTAGCACGATCAACGTACGAAGCGCATGGCGCATGGTTGCCTCCTGACGGGCCAACGGGCCCCGCGGTTCTCGCGGGGCCCAAGGCCACATGCTTCCAGGCTAGCCAGCGCAGGTGAGGCGCGCAGGTACCTCTGGTTCAGCGAACGTTCATGGCGCCGCGAAGCTCGGCCTCAGGCAACTTTCATGGCGCCGCGAGGTCCGACGTCAACGAACGTTCATCGCACTGCGACGTCCAGTCTCAACGAACGTTCACTGCGCCCCGGGCACTGGGAACGACCGTCCGGCGCTTACGCTCCCGGGCCGCCCCCGGCGACCGCAGCAGGCGCATGGCGTTGGCTATCACCAGCAGCACCGAGCCCTCGTGCACGAGCATGCCCAGCGCCATGTTCACACGGCCCCAGAGGACGCCCGCCAACAGCAGCGCCACCGTGACGAGGGCGATGAAGATGTTCTGGCGCATGACGGCCACCGTGCGCTTGGCCAGGCCGATGGCGTGGGGCAGCTTGTTGAGGTCGTCGGCCATGAGGGCGATGTCGGCGGTCTCCACGGCGACGGCCGAGCCGGCCGCGCCCATGGCGACGCCAACGTGGGCGGTGGCGAGGGCGGGCGCGTCGTTGACGCCGTCGCCCACCATGGCCACCACGTAGCCGCTCCGGCGGAGCTTGGCGATGGCCTCCAGCTTGTCCTCCGGGAGCAGCGCGGCGCGCACGTCGGTGATGCCGGTTTCGGCGGCGACGGCGTGTGCCACGGCCGGGGCGTCGCCCGTCAGCATGGTCACGTGCCGCACGCCCACGCGCCGCAGGTCCGCCACCAGTGTCCTGGCCTCGGGCCGCAGCGTGTCTGCCACGGCCACCAGGCCGATGGCCTCGCCGTCCAGCGCCACCAGCATGGGTGTGCGACCGGCGGCGGCCACGTCATGGGCGCGGGCGGCCGCGGCCTCTCGACCCCGCACGCCCTCGGCCTCGAGCAACGCCAGGTTGCCCACCAGCACGCGGCGCCCGCCAACGCTGGCGGTGATGCCCTTGCCCGGCACCGACTCGGCGTTCTCCGGCAGGCCGCCCGAGTACACCCCTTCCGCGGTGGCGGCCTTCAACACGGGCGCCGCCAGCGGGTGCTCCGACCCGGCCTCGGCAATGGCGGCCCAGCCCAGGACGCTGCCGCGCGTGTGCCCCTCGCCCAGGACGATCACGTCCGTCAGGCGCGGCGCGCCCTGCGTGAGGGTGCCCGTCTTGTCGAGCGCCACGGCGTTCACGCGCGCGGCCGTCTCGAGGAACTCGCCGCCCTTGATGAGCACGCCGTCCCTGGCCGAGCGCCCGATGCCCGCCACGATGGCCACGGGGATCGAGATGACGAGCGCGCCGGGGCAGCCGATGACGAGGAGGGTGAGGCCCAGCTCGAGGTTCTGGGTCAGGAGGCCGGCGGCCAGCGCCAGCACGATGATGGCCGGCGTGTACCAGGCCGAGAAGCGGTCCATGAACTTCTGCGTGGCCGCCTTGGCGTCTTGCGCCTCCTCCACGCGGTGGATGATGCGGGCCAGCGTCGTGTCCTCGCCCACGCCCTCGGCGCGCACCTGCAGGAAGCCGCCCTTGGAGACGGTACCCGCGAACACCTTGCTGCCCTCCGCCTTGTCGACCGGCAGCGACTCGCCCGTTATCGAGGCCTCGTCCAGCGCCCCCGTGCCGGCCACCACCACGCCGTCCACGGGCACCTTGGCGCCGTTCTTGACGAGCACGGTCTCGCCGACCCTCACCTGCATGGCGCTTATCTCGACCTGCTCGCCGTCTCGCAGCACCACGGCCACGTCCGGCGCCACCTCTACGAGGGCGGCTAGCGCGGAGCGCGTCTTGGCGAGGGTGGCGGTCTCCAGGGCGTGGCCGATGGCGAAGAGGAACGTGACGGCCGCGGCCTCCCAGTACTCGCCGATGAAGAGGGCGCCGATGGCGGCCACGGAGACGAGCAGGTCGATGCCGACCACGCGGACGGCCAGTGCGCTGACGGCGTTCCGGAGGATCGGGGCGCCGGCCACCACCGCGGCGCTCACCATGAGGACGGCGCCCACTACCGGGGCGTCGAGCAGCCCGGCCGCGAACGCCGCCACGATCAGGGCGCCGGAGACTACCGGTACGAACCAGTGGTTACGAGTGGGCACCAAGGCTCCTAGAAAGCCGCCGGCTTGGAACGGTAACCGGCCTTGGCCAGGGCGTCGACGAGGCCTTCGGGGTTCACCTTCGACTCGTCGTGAACGACCTCCACGCGGGAGCTGGCGAAGTGCACCTTTACGGTCTCCACGCCTTCCACGCGGGAGAGCTGCTTCTCGATCTTCGCCACGCAGGAGGGGCATGAGAAGCCCTCGGCGCGGAGCACAGTGCGGGTCTTGACGTCTTGCATGGTGTTCCTCCTTGTCGCCCGGCATGAATCGCCGGGCGGTTGTGACTCGAAGGTACGCCGTGGCCCCGAAGCGTTCCTTGACGCGCATCAAGTTGCGGGGGCCCCGCCCAACATCGGCACTTGCCGAAATGTGCACTGATTCGGGCCCCGTTTATGAGTAGACTTCCTCTACGAGAGGGCCGGATGGCTCCGCTGGTGGGGGATAGTGCCCAGTGCAGGCCGTACGCTGTCGAGCTTGGGGGCGCGTGCGTGCAAGGGGTTACGAACGTGATCGAACCACTCGGCACCGCCTTGGGTGCCATCCAGAAACAACTGGCGCGCCGCAAGCGGGTCGTTTACGGGGTCATCCTCGTGCTCATCGCCTTCGACAGCATGGGCCAGTTGTGGTTCGCGGGCAACACCGCGAACGAGACGATCAGGCTCGGGGTCGCCGGCCTCACCCTCCTCGGCGCGCTGCTCATCTGGTTCGTGCCGCGCCTGGCCCGCGTGGTCGAGTTGGCGGGGTTCAGCCTCGGGGGGCTGGCGACGATCGGCCTACTCTGGCTCACCCTCAACGGCGAGATAGAGTTCCACGCCGAGGCCATCAGGACGTACAGCACCTGGCTGACGCTCTTCTTCGTGTGGGCGTTCCTCGCCCTGGGCAGCCGCCTCGCGCTGGCGGTGAGCGCCGGCATGCTCGCTGCCGGCACGGCGGTGTCGGTGTGGCACGTCGCGACCATCGGCCCGCTGCCCACCAGGGCGGTCGAGACCGAGGCCACGGTGGACTTGGCCCTCATAGGCGTGGGCTACCTCCTGATGCTCTACTTGCTCACTCACTCCCTGGAGCGCCGGAGCGCGGCACTGGCGGCGGAGGAGACGGCCGCCAAGATAATGCTGCTCGACCCGCTCACGGGCACGGCGAACCGCGCGGCGTTCCACCAACTCCACCAGACTTACGTCCGCAACCCCGACGCCAAGCCGTTCGCCCTGTTCCTCATCGACATAGACGACTTCAGGAGCATCAACGAGCGCTTCGGAACCGCCGTCGGCGACGACGTCCTCCGCGAGATGGCGCTGAGGCTCAACAACACCCTGGGCCACGACGCCCGGATCGTCGCCCGTCTCGGGGCCGACGAGTTCGGCGTCATCATCGAGGGGGAGCTCGACGAGGTGCAGGCGGCCGCCGCCGCCACCCTGATCGGGCGGGCGTGCAAGCCGCCGTTCACCGCCGGCGGCGGTCCTCTCCAGGTGACCTGCACCACTGGCATCAGCCGCTTCCCGGCCGACGCGGCCACCCTCGCCGATCAGATAACGCAGGCCGAGGCCGCCGTCGCGAGCGCGAAACGCACGGGCGAGGCGCACCGGTTGGCGGTGGCCGACGCTCGCGAGGCGAAGCTGCTCGCCCTGGCCCGCGACCTGCGGGAGGCCGTGGGCCGCGGCGAGTTGGAGCTCGAGTACCAGCCCATAGGCGCCGTCAGGGCCCAAAGCAGCGAAGAGCGCGCCCTGGGCTACGTGGTCGGCGTGGAGGTGAAGAGCTTCGAGGCCCTGCTGCGCTGGCGGCACCCCACCTTCGGGCTGCTTCCGCCGCTCGAGTTCATCCCGCTGGCCGAGCGCACCGGCCTGATCGTGCCGCTAGGCGAGTGGGTGCTGCACGAGGCGTGCAGGCAGGCCCGCGCCTGGCAGGACGAGGGCGTAGGGCCCTTCGCCGTGAGCGTCAACGTCTCGCCGCACCACTTCGGCCACCCGGGCCTCCTGCCCACCATCGAAGGCGCCCTGAGGGAGTCGGGCCTGGACCCGCACCACCTGGTCATCGAGATCACCGAGACGAGCGCCGATCAGCCCGTGGTCGCCGAGCGCATGGAGCGGATCCGGCGCCTGGGCGTGCGCGTGGCGATCGACGACTTCGGCGCCGGCTACTCCTCCTTGGGCCGCCTGCACGACCTCCCCATCGACTTCGTCAAGCTCGACCGCTCGTTCGTGGCCGACATGGGCCTTACGGACAACCGGTCGGCGATGGTCGTCGGCGCCGCCGTGCAACTCGCCCACGGGCTCGGCGCCCGCGTCGTGGCCGAGGGGATCGAGCGCCCGGAGCAGGCTGCCGCCGTCGCGGAGGTAGGTTGCGACTACATCCAAGGCTTCCTGCTCTCGAAACCCGTGCCCGCCGCCGAGGTTGCGAAGCTCTGGCGCTCGGGCGACACGCGCCACTGGCGCACCGATCAGTCGCTGAACGAGACGACGGCCGTCACCGGCCGGTGGTCCGAGGCGTGACGCCAGGGCGCCACCTTCACCGACAGGGTGGTCAGGTCGCGCGAGTGGAAGACGTAGTCGATCCGCAGCAGCCAGCTCGGTAAGGAGAAGCGCGCCGGCGAACCCTCGGGGGCCCCGCCGTGGAAGGTGCTGCCGAAGCCGAAGCCCAGGGCCCGCCAACTGTCCTCCAGCTCCCGCGTGATGGTGCGGTAGGCGCCGCTGCGCTCGGTGGTGTTGAAGTCGCCCACCGCAAGGAGGGGCGTGCTGGTGTTGCGCGCCAGCTCGGCAAGCGCCTCGGCCACGGCCTCTCGAGAGCCGATGGACCTGGTTATCTCCGCCGGCCAGATCTGCGGGAAGCGGGGCGTGGAGAGGTTGTGGACGTTGACCAGCAACACGTCTCCCCTCGGGTGGTGCACGAGGGTGAGCTGCGGGTTGCGCTCCGACGGCCCGCCGAGGTCGGCTGCCAGCGGCTCCAGCGGGAAGGCGGAGAGGACCCCGAGGCTCCCCCAGTCGCCGCACGGGGGGCAGGGGGCGAGGTCGGCGTACGGGTGGGTGGCCTTCAACCTCTCGGCGAGGGCGACGCCGACGTCCTCGTTCAGTTCCTGCAACGCCACGAGCTGCGCGCCCGACCCCAGGATGGCGGCCTCTAGGTCGTCCAGGTCGCGGTTCCCGGCCTCGACGTTGAAGGTCATGACCGTGATGGTCGAGCCGCGGTCGGGGATGGCGGGGCCCATCGCGCGCGCGGGCAGGAAGGTGCCCAGCCACAAGAAGGCGGCGACGCCGCTTGGCACCAGCAGGGCGAGGAACACGCGCCGTTTGCGGCTGAACCAGGCGAGGACGAGGGCCACGGGCAGCGGCATGAACAGCACGGGCGCCAGGGAGTTGGCGACGAACAGCCACCACCAGCAGTCCGCGAAGGCGAGGTAGAGGGCGAACCACGCCGTCGGCACCATGGCGGCTAGCGCCAGCAGACCCGTGAAGAGGGCGCCCCCGACGCTACGGGCGATGTTTCGTGGCATCGCCGCAGCGTAACGCGGGCGTGTGGGGGCGGGGTGTGGGCGCCGCGAAAGTGGAATGGCGCCGGTGGTGGTGGGCGTAGCGCGGCCGCGTGGGGCACGGGCCGGCGTCCGCGCCCGGGAAGTCCCGGTGCTCGCGCGTAGCGCGGCCGCGTGATGCACGGTGTGTCATCGCTTCCTGTCCGGTCACGAATGTGGTTCCGGTTCCACTTAGGGGCTTTCGCCCCGAGGCGAGGGGGCATACTTGAGGTGTGCTCGCCTGTCGCGGCCCCCGTGAGGCGGTGGTGGGGGAGGCGTTGGTACTTGCTAGTCGGAACGATTCTTAGTTAGGATGGGCCAATGAGCGACCCCACTACAGCCCGGGCCCCAACACCTGCCGAGCGGTTGAAGGCCGAGCTGGTCGAAGAGCGCCGCCAGATCAGGCGGGCCGCCCTCTTCACCGGCCTCACCGCGGTGGGTCTTGCCGTGGGCATCCTGGCCGTGCTCATCGGCCGTTCCGCGAACGGCGTGGACACGGGCTGGCTCGCCGACTACGTGGGCGTCGGGGGAACGGCGGGGGCACTGGCCATCGGGGGCCTGTTGCTGGCTTTCCTCGCGGGCGGCATCCCCGCCTCCATGAAGGCGGTCAGCGTCCTCGTTGAGGAACGCAAGCTCGACATCGACCTGCTGATGGTCCTCGCCGCGGTCGCAGCGGCCCTGGTGGGCGAGGCGCGCGACGGCGCCATCCTCCTCTTCCTCTTCAGCCTCGCCAACACCCTCGAGGACTACGCCTTCTCCACCACCAAGCGCGCCGTGGCGGCCCTAATGGAGCTCAAGCCGGACACGGCCACGCTGGTGGAGGAGGACGGCCTGCGCGAGGTGCCCGCCGACGGCGTGGCGATCGGTTCGTTGGTGCTGGTCCGCCCCGGCGAGAGGGTTCCGCTCGACGGCGTGCTCGTGAAGGGCACGTCGAGCCTCGACCAGTCGCCCATCACGGGCGAGTCCGTGCCGGTGGACAAGGTGGCCGGCGACACGCTCTTCGCGGGCAGCGTCAATGGCTACGGCGCCATCGAGCTGCGCGTCACCAAGGCCGCCTCCGAGTCGACGCTGGCCCGCATGATCGACCTCGTCACCGAGGCGCAAGCGGGCCGCTCGCCCAGCCAGCGCTTCAGCGACTGGTTCGGCGAGCGCTACACGGTGCTCGTGCTGCTCGGCACGGCCGTGGCCCTGGGGGTCTTCCTCCTCACCGGCACGGAGCAGCACGCGGCCTTCTACAAGGCGGCCACCCTGCTCGTGGTCGCGAGCCCCTGCGCCATCGTGATCAGCGTGCCCGCCGCCGTCCTGGCGGCGTTGGCGCGCGCGGCGCGCATGGGTGTGCTCTTCAAGGGCGGCGGCGCGCTGGAGGAGTTCGGCGCCGTAAACATAGTCGCGTTCGACAAGACCGGCACCCTCACCGAGGGCCGCATGCGCGTCACCGAGGTCGTGCCGCTGGCCACCAGCGCCGCCGAGGTCCTCAGCCTGGCCGCCGCCATAGAGGCCTCCTCGGAGCACCCCGTTGCCGAGGCGATCGTGGTGGCGGCCGCTGCGGCGGAGGCGGAGGGCGCGGGGGCGGGTGCGGGTGGCGCGGCGGCCACGGCGGCTGGCGGCGGCGAGCCGGCCCCGGAGCGCTCGGTGAGAGACGCGACGGCCGTGCCCGGCATGGGCATCCGCGCCACCGTGGACGGCAAGCCGCACTGGGCCGGCAACCGCAAGCTGGCGGCCGAGCTGGGCGTGCAACTCACCGCCGACACCGAACGCGCCCTGGCGCTCCTAGAGAGCCGCGGCCAGACCTCCATAATCCTCGGCGACGAGCGCAAGGTCCTGGGGCTGGTGGCGGTGGCCGACACGATCCGTTCCACCGCCGCCGACGCCATCGCCGAGCTGCGCGCGCACGGCGTAAAGCGCATCGCCATGCTCACGGGCGACCACCCGGAGGTGGCGCGCAACGTGGCGCGCGAGCTTGGGATAGCCGAGGCCGACGTTTACGCCGACCTGATGCCGGAGGAGAAGGTAGCCCTTGTCGAGGAGATGAGCAAGAGCGGCAAGGTGGCGTTCGTGGGCGACGGCGTCAACGACGCCGCCGCGCTGGTGAGCGCCTCGCTGGGCGTGGCGATGGGCGTCGCCGGCAGCGACGTGGCACTAGAGGCCGCCGACGTGGCCCTGCTCTCGGACGACCTCTCCAAGCTGCCCCAGGCGCACGACCTGGCCCGCAAGGCGAACGGCGTGATAAGGCAGAACCTGATCTTCGCGCTCGGCATCATGCTCGTCATGGTGGGCATCACGCTCTTCGGGAACCTCCCCCTGCCGCTGGGCGTGCTCGGACACGAGGGTGGCACCATCCTGGTGGTCAGCAACGGCCTGCGGCTGTTGGGCTACTCGCCGCGTCGGCCGCGGCCCCAGGTGGTCGGGGCCCCCGCACCGCAGTTGTCGGACGCTTGAGTGGCGGCCGCGTTGGCGGCCGGGGGTCGCACGTTTGACGCCGGGGGCTGGAGCACGTTGGTCCGCGTCGGCTCGAGCACGCCGGTAGAGCGGGCGCGGGCATCCCGGCCGCCGGGGCTCGACCCGCGCGAACCGTTCGCCCTCTGACCTCCTCGCCGCCTCCACCGACCCCGACCCACTCCCACTAGGCGCCTGCCCAGCGCGGTAACCCTCCCGCAACCCCTCACGCATAACCTCGTTCCCAGGAGGGAAGAGGCATGCGTAGAGCGCCCGCAGAGTTCGGTTCCAGCAGCAAGCGGTCACGCCGTCGCCTCCTGCCCCTGCTCGTCACCACGGTGCTGGTCGGCGTCCTCGGTGCCGCACCCGCCTACCTCGGCGCCCGCGCCGGCCAGGCGTGGAACGCCGCCCCGTTCGCCCTCGAGGCGGCCGCGCCCGCCGTGCTCCAGCAGCAGTTCAACGACTGCGGCCCGGCCGTCGTGGCCACCCTCCTCGAGTGGGCCGGGCGGCCCACGGACCTGGCGACGGTATCGGCGGCGGCCCAGCTCGGCCCCGACGGCCTGAGTCTCGGCGATTTCGCGCGCCTGGCGCACTCGTTCGGCTTCACGGGCGCCTGGTACCGCGTCGAGGCGTCCGACCTGGACACCCTCGGCGGGCCTTTCGTGGCTCACGTGAGGGCGGCCACACCCACCGGCCCCGCCCTCGGTCACCTCGTCGTCGTCTGGGCGGCCGGCCGCGGCGCGGCCCTCGTTACCGATCCGGCCGTGGGCGCCTACACCGTGCCGCTACCCGAGCTTGCCCGCCGCTTCACGGGCAGGGTCTACACGCTCGAGGGTTCAGTGTGAGCCGCTACCTCGCCCCCTCCCTGGTCGGCATGAGCCACTACCTCGCCGCCTCCCTCCTCAGCGCCGCGCTCCTCGCGGCCGCCACTCGACCTTGGGGCGCGGCGGCACTGGCCTGGCCGGCGCTGCTCCCGGCATTCCTGGCGGTCGCCGCCCTCGCCGTGCGCGGGCGCTACCTAGCAGCCGGCCTCTGCGGCTCCTTGGCGGCCCTCGGCTTCACCTCGGTGGCGTACGAGGCCACCCTCGGCCTCTCGCTCATCGCCTACCTCGTCATCGCCCCCGTTGCCGCCCTGCCTTACGGGCTCGCTACGTCCGCGGCGGCTTGGACGATCCGCCGGCTGGGGCGCCGCGTTGCGTGGCTCGCCCTTCCGGCCTTCTGGTGCGGCGCCGAGGTGGTCGCGCGCCAGGAGTGGCTGCTGGGCAGGTGGACCTTGCCGGTGTCGGCCATCGGCTACACGCAGGCCGAAGCCGCCGCCGTCCACCTCGCACGTTTCAGTTCCGTCACCGCGGTCAGCTTTGCCGTGCTGCTAACGAGCGGGCTCCTGCTTGAACTCGTCTCGGGCCGGGGCCCGGCTTCGCGAGTAGCCGCCTCCGGGGGCCTGGCGCTGGTCGCCTTGGTCGTCTGGCTCGCGTGGCGTTCGGCGCCGCCCGCCGTGGCCCTCGGGCACGGCGACGCACTCACGACGGTTGCCGTCGTGCAACCCAACCTCCCCACCTCCGTAAGAGCCGCTGCTCAGCTCGAACCACTCGTGGCGGCCGAGCTCCTCGAACGGTTGCTGCAGCTCACGAGCGCGCCGGAGGCCCAAGCGGCCGACCTGGTGGTCTGGCCTGAGGCCGCATGGCCCGGTTGGGCCCACCGCACGGGCGCAGAAGTTCTACCCCCGGCGCACCTATCACTTGGTAGCCAACCTCCGTTCATCGGCCAACCCCCGTTGCTGCTGGGAGCAGCCAGCATCGATACCGCGACGGGTGCCACGAGCAACGCCGCGCTCGCCTGGACCGGCACCCGCCTCACCCACGTCTTCGACAAGCGGCACCCCGTCCCGCTCGCCGAGGACGGCCTGGCGCGCTCCCACGCGCCCGTGGTCGCCCTCCTCGGCGGCCTCAGGGTCTCTCCGCTCATCTGTTACGACGTCGCCTTCCCGGCCACCGTGCGCGAGGCAGCGCGCGGCGGCGCGGAGCTGCTCGCCGTGCTCACGGACGACACCTTCGCCGCCGGCAGCGACGTTCCACTTCAACACCTACGCGTCGCGCTCCTGCGCGCGGTCGAGACGGGGCTGTGGCTGGTGTTCGCCTCCAACGGCGGACCCAGCGCCCTGATCGACCCTGCCGGGCGGATAGCCGCGCTCTCCCAAGCGGGAGAGCAAGCGGTCATCAGCGCGACGACGAGGCTAGGGACCGGCTCGACCCCGTACCTGCGGTTCGGGGACTGGGCTGGGGCGCTCGCCTGCCTGCTCTGTGTGGGCTTGGCGTGCTTCGCGGGGCTCGAGGGGGGTGCATACAGACGACCGCGTCCCACCTGACGCCCCTCGCCACCTAACTGGAGGAACCATGAAACGCCTCACCCTCTGGTCCGTGAGCACGCTCCTCATGATGCTGCTCGTCGGGCCCGGCCTCCGCGCACAAGCAGGAGCCACTCTCCTCGGCGCGTCCGAACTGGCCGGCATAACCGCCGGCGTCTGCACCACCTGTGCCACCGACCCGGGCGACACGCCACCCCCGCCGCCCAAGAAGACGGGGAAGACCTGGGAGCTCGTGAGCGTCAGCAGCACACCGGCCACCCAGGTCGGTTACACGCTCCTCTACGAGGTCCGCAACTCGACCAGCAAGCCCATGCCGGTCAGCGAGTCGCACTCCAACGAGTGCCGCCACGTCATGACCAGCGGCGGCATAGGCATATCCAAGGGCCTGAACGTGAGCATCGGCACCACGTACTTCTGCGCGCGGACCCTCACGGTCAGCTTCGTGGTCTCCCCGGGTAAACGCGTGAAGCTCTACAAGGGCGACATGCGCTACTACAAGACCTACGTGGTCAGGGAGATGCAATCGTGGAGCGACGGCAGTTCCACGCCCACCGGCCGCACCGACACTGGCAAGGAAGAGAACCGCTACAGCATTTATCATCCAGTCGAGAACCCGCTGTAAGAGAACGCTGGCCGGCGGACCCGCGAAGGTCCGCCGGCCACGACCTACACGACCTGATCTGGGAGGGGAAACAGTGAACGATCAACGAACCGCCAACCGGCCGTCATCCACGAAACGAGAGACGGTGCGCGGCTCCCCGGACCGCAGCTCCCCGGACCGCAGCTCCCAAGGCCGCGGCGCCCCCGGCCGCGTTCTCGCGGCGCTCTCGCTCGCGGTCCTTGGCACCGCCTTCGCCCAAGGCGCCGGTCAACCTACCCCGCCGCCCGTAGTCGGCCTCCACTATCAGGAACTGCTCTCGGGGCAAGACGCCGAGATCGTCATCACCGTTCCCAAGCCCGCTCTCTCTCACTGGGACAGCCTCGCCGTCCAGTCGGACGACCCCTGCCTGTCGCCGGACCTTTCGAGGCTCGAGAACGCCGGCGAGTCGTGGCGGCTACCCGCCCAGGTCGCCGACTCGGAATCCTGCCAGGCAACCGTCACGCTGTCGGTAGCCAAGGGTGAGGAGAAGTGGGCCGCCGCCATTCTGGTCGGCGTCCAGTGGGTGGATTCCGACGTCCCCTCGATCGACGGCCGCACCGCCTCCATGAGCTACGCGGGCAGGTCCGGCCCCGGCACGATGGTGGGGGCCCCGCTCGGCACCGAAGTGCCTCTCATCGAGGCGGCTCTGACCAACGCCGGCAGCGAGCCGCTCACCGCCCTGGGCTTCAGCACGTACCCGCTACTCGACCAGGTCATGGGGCCCACCTTCGTGGCGCGGGTCGAGAGTGGCCTGGTCGAGTACGTGGAGGTGCCCGCGGGCGACGCCCTCGGCACCCTCGCCCCAGGCGAAGCGCTGACCTTCGGCATCCCCATCGACCTCGGAGGACGGCTCGTGACCGGCAACGTGGCCGTGACCCTCGGAACGCTGCCGATGATCGACATCGGCGGCCAACGCTACCGCCTGACCCCGCAGTCCGTTTACACCTTCGAGTTCGGGCCGCCAGGCAGGTGACCAGTGCGGTGACCAGTCCGGAACCGCAGGCGCCACCCGGGACCGCAAGGGGTAACGGGCGAGGGCGGCGATCGCTGGTTGCCCTCGGCGCGCTCGGCGTCCTCGGCCTCGCGAGCTTGGCGGCCGCGCAGGCCGCGTCCACCGACCTCGAAACGCTGCTCGCCGCGGCGCAGGCCCACTACTCCCCGCCCCGCCACCTGCAACTGGAGGCCTCCGACCTCGCCTCGGCCGCGCTCATCCAGGCGCACGCGGTTCTGCCTCGGGTGGGCTTCGAGCAGTCGTTGCGCTGGCGCGGCTACGAGGCGTTCGACCTCCACCTCGGGCTCGACGCGAGCGTTCCGCTGTTCCGCGCCAGAACCGCGCCCATCGCCGAGCTCCAGGCCGAGCGCCAGCGAGACCACGCGGCGAGGGCCGCCGCCGACAAGGCCGCGGCGCACGCCGAGTTCCTCGCCGATGCTCTCGCGCTGGCGCTCGTGCTGCGCCTGGAGGCCGACTCGGGCAGCGCCTTGGAGCGCTTCCGGCTCGAGGTCTGGTCCCCACCCACCTCCGCGGACCAGCTCTTCGCCCTCGCGCCACCGGACCGGGAGTTGCTCGAGCTCTTCCACAGCGTCCAAGGGCTCCATGCGTTCTCCCGCCAGCACGTGTCCGAGCTGAAGGAGCGCCTATCGCAGGCCACCGGCGGCCCCGTGGACCGCGAGACCTGGCCCGGTTTCGACGAGCTCCTCGCTGCCATCGACTTGGAGCCACCACCACGACAGTCCTGCGTCGAGGCGTCGCCAGACGGTCGCGCCGCCATCAGCCGGCACCGGCAGCGGCTCCTCGACCTTGCCGTGGACCGAACCCTCGACGTTCAGGTCAACCTCGTGGGGTCCGTCGCCTATGACGACACGCTCGGCCTCGCCGCGCCGGCGGGCTCCAACTCGACGCGCGCCCAACTGGGCCTCGAGGCGCGCATCTACCTGCCGGACGACTGGCCCGTCGTGGCCGACGTCGGCGCCCGCATGGGCCTCGACGGGGCAGACCAGAGCCTACGGGTCGAGTGGCCACCCGCTCCCTCCGGCCCGAACGCCGACGCGGCAACGGCACGCGCGGACCTCGACCTGGCCGACGCACTCGAGTACCTCGAGGGGCAAGTAGCCGCCTCGCTGCGCGCCCACGACGAGGCACTCGCGGGCGTGAACGAGGCCGAAGCGCGGCTGCTGTGGCTCGCGCGTGACCACCATCCCGACGGCTCCAGCCTGGCCTCGGCCCGAGCCGCGGCCTGGGCGCGGTTCCCGGACCCGGTCGTCGACCTGTACGCCGTTTCCCACCGGGCCGACGTCGCCTTCGCGCAGTTGGCTCTCGCACGCACGGCGCTCGACCTGCAGGTCCTCTGCGGCACGGGTGACGGCAGTTGGGCCGCGGGGCTCAGCGGTCTTGCAGCTGGACATGGCAGTCGGGCCGCTGACCTTGGCAGTCAGGCCGCGGGTGGGCTCTGAGGTGAGGCGTTGCCTCAGGCGAGCGGCGGTGTGGCTCCTCGCCCTCGGAGGGGTGGCGCTTACGTCACTCGGCCTGGCCTTGGGGGCGGAAGCCTGGACCGGGGCGCGAAGCCTGCCGCCGTGGGCGCCGAGCCCGCCCTACTGGTTGGGCCGGGCGCTCACACTGCTGCCCGGCGACGGTATCGAGACGCTGCCCATGAAGTGGCTGCGGCTATCGGCCCGCTGGCCACGACCGGCCGTCGCCCTCCCGCCTTGGACGGCGCTTCAGGTCCGCGCCCTGACCGGTCTCAGCCCGGGCGGCTACCAGGGCTGGACCGACGGCCATGACGGCCGGCTGGCGCTTCACGGCCACCCCTGCACTGCCGAAGACCCGCTCGTAGCGCTTACGTTGAACCTTGGCGCAGGCGAGGTGCCCGTGGGCCTACGTCACCTGAGCCTCACCGAGGTCGCAAACGGTGCGGGGTACACTCTCCCCGTAACCCTGATCGAGGCCCCGTTGCCGGCCGGCGACTACGCACCCACCGCCACCGCGAGGTGCCGCTCCGGCCGCGAGGCCCGGCACGCGCTGGGCGCCGCCCAAGTGCTCGAGGCGCCAGGCAACCCGGCGGGGCTCGAGCTCCGCTCCGCCAGTTCGCTAGGCCACGCGGGCCTGCCGGCCGAGCTCGTGCTCTTCAACCCCGGGCCCGGCGCGGTGCGCCTCGAGGCCGCCCACATCGGGCCAAGGGCCGCCTCCTCGGGCAGGGTCCTCGCCGGTGCCGGCAGCTTGGAACTCGTGGCCCGGTGGCGCGCCGGCATCGCCACGGGCGCGCTGACGGGGGCGGGCGCCGTGGCAGCCGGCCCTCGAGCCGCAGGCACCGGAGCGACTGGGGCAGCAGCGCCAGTCACTGGGGCGACGGGCGCCGTAGCGCTCACCGCCCCGCCGGCCGCGGTCGCCACTGACCACCTGTCCCCCTGGGACGCCGCCTACAGGGCCGAGGACGACCCCCGCAACCTGCTCCCGAGGCCCACCCACGACCTCGCGCTCGACGTCGCCCCGAACGAGTACGCCATCATCGCCGTCACGACCGCCTCCTTCCACGAGACCCGCCCGGCACTGCCGCAACTCTTCTACCCGCTCGTCGAGTACGTCACGGACGCTCTCGAGCCGGGCGGGCTGGTCGTGCGCGACGAGTTGATGGCGGGCTGGTCGGGGCGTTGAGTCGGGGCGTTTAGCAAGCCCCTGTGCTACAGTTGTCATTTGCCGCGCGTCATTCCGGGCCCGCCCGGAAGTGCGTGGTGGCGAGCTGATGCTGGGAAGGGCTAGCGCGGGCCGAACCTCGGCCCGGCGCGTCGTGCCGCGACCGATGCGGCCGCGCCGCGTCCCCGCGAGGGGCCAGGGGCCACCAGCCTGGAAGGAGGTGCACATGCCGAACAACACCAAGTACGATCTCAACGTCATCCTCGACCCGAGCCTGAGCGAGCAGCAGGTCCAGTCGGAGAAGGACGCCGTGACGCTCCAGGTGGAGCGCGCGGGGGGTGAGATCCTCGAAGTCGACGAGTGGGGCATGCGCCGTCTGGCGTACCCGATCCGCAAGGGCAACGAGGGTTACTACCTCATCTATCGCCTACACTTGACCGGCGAAACCCCCAAGACCATCGAAGCAGCGTTACGCCAGCGCGATAACGTCATGCGAGTCCTGGTCGTCCGGGAACGCCCGGAGTGGAAGACGAAGAAGGAGCCCAAGGTCGAGGCAAAGGCCGAGGCCGCTGCCTAACCCAAGAACTTAGTGACGAGTGGTTGGAGAGTCACCTCATGGCACGTGGTTTGAACAACGTATACCTGGTCGGCACGCTGGTTCAGAAGCCGGAGCTGCGCTATACCCCCGGTGGGTTGGCCATCCTGGAGATGAACGTGGCGGGCAACGACAACGTCATGGGTGATGACGACCGCCTTCGCGAATTGGCCTGGTACCACCGCGTCACCCTCTTCGGTGCACAAGCGGAGATGATGGCCGATCAGTTGCAAGAAGGCAGCGCCGTGTTCGTCGAAGGGCGCCTCAACTACCGCTCCTGGGAAGCCCAGGACGGCCAGAAGCGCTCCGCCCTCGACGTCAACGCGCAACGCGTCGAATTGCTTACCCTGGGCATCCGCACCGGTGAGGCCACCGTCATCGACGCTCGCGGCCAACACCGGCTGAAGGACGCGCTCAACCAGGTGCTCATCGTGGGCAACCTCACGCGCGACGCCGAGATGCGTTCCACGCCCTCCGGGGCGTCGGTCACGCGCTTCGGGGTGGCGGTCAACGAGCGCTTCCGCGGCAAGGGCGGCGACGATCAAGAACGCACCCATTTCGTGGAAGTCACCGTGTGGCGCGAACTCGCGGAAGGCTGCGAGTCGCTGCGCAAGGGTGACGGCGTGTTCGTGATCGGCAGGCTCGTCAACGATTCTTGGACGGACAAAGAAGGCAACCGCCGGTTCACGACGCGGCTAGAAGGTCAACGCGTCGAGTTCCTCACTCGCGGTCCCGGCAGCGGTGGAGCCGGAACCCGCACGGAGCGCAGCGACGCTACGGGCGCCCAGGCGAGACCGTCGACGTTAGACATCGACGAAGAGTTTCCACCAGAAGAGGACCTACCCTTCTAGATGGCAAGAGAAGCAAGAGACAAGGGCGGCGATCGCCGCCGCGGACGTGGGGGCGGCCGTCGCGGCCGCAGGCCACGCGTATGCCCGTTCTGTGCGGGTGAGTACGAGATCATGGATTACCACGACGGCCGGGTTCTGAGGCGCTTCATCTCCGATACCGCCAAGATCCTGCCCCGTCGCCGCACCGGCGTGTGCGCCAGGCATCAGCGTCGGCTCGCCACCACCATCAAGCGTGCGCGCATGCTCGCGATCATCCCGATCACCGAGAAGCTGGTGCGGAAGTGAACGTCATCCTCCTCGAGCCCGTCGAGAAGTTGGGCGAGGCGGGCAGTATCGTCAGGGTGAAGGACGGGTACGCCCGCAACTACCTCGTGCCGCAGGGCCTCGCGCTGCCGGCCACCAAGTCGAACCAGGCCGAGTTGCAGGCGCGGCTGGCGCAAAGGGCCCGCCAACTGTCGGAGCGCAAGTCCGACGCGGAGCGCCTTTCCGAGATGCTGGGCGACGCCCACATCGAGATCCGCGTGAAGGCCGGCGAAGGCCGCATCTACGGCTCGGTCGGCAACCGCGACATCGCGGACGCCCTCAAGGCCGCCTACGACGTGGAGATCGACCGCCGCAAGGTCGTCCTCGACGAGCCCATCAAGGTGACGGGCGAGTTCGTCGTCCCCTACCGCCCACACCCCGAGGTCACCATCGACCTAAAGGTGTTGGTCGTCGCCGAGGGTGAGGCCTGAACCAGGGCTTCCGCAGCGGCCACGCGCCGCCAGGAACCAAGCTAACCGCGGCCGGCTTCAACCGGCCGCGGTTACTTTTGGCTTGTTTGCCCTAGAAGCCGTTTGGGTCGCCGGTGGAGCCTGCCCTTCAACGATCCCGTGCCTCCACGGGCCCTTGGCCCGAGGAGCGCCCGGCCCGGCGAAACCTCAGCTCAGCGGTAGCGCTCCACTCGGATGAGGTTGGTTGACCCGCGCATGCCGAACGGCACCCCTGCCGTTATCACGTAGCGCGACTCTGGCTCCATGAGGCCCGTGGCCTGAATGGCGGCCTTGGCCACCGTCACCATCTCGTCGGTGTTGTGGATGTCCTCGCTCAGGTAAGGGACGACGCTCCACGCGACCATCATCTGACGCAGGGCGCGCGGGTTAGGCGTGATGGCGAGGACCGGCGTTGGCGGCCGGTTGCGCGAGACGCGCATGGCGGTGCTGCCGCTCGAGGTGAAGGTGACGATCAGCTGCGCGTCCAGGTTGTAGGCGATCTCGACCGCTGCCAGCGCCACACCGTCGGCCGTGGACGTGTCGGCGGTGGGCACGAGCTGGCGCATCGCGTTTCGGTATTCGGGCGAGCTCTCGACGACCCGCGCGATCCGGTCCATCATGCGCACGGCGTCTACCGGGTAGGCGCCCACTGCCGTCTCGGCCGAGAGCATGACGGCGTCGGTGCCGTCGAAGATGGCGTTCGCGACGTCGGAGGCCTCCGCCCGAGTGGGGCTGGGGTTGGTGATCATCGACTCGAGCATCTGCGTGGCGGTGATGACGGGCTTGCCCGCCTGCATGCACTCGCTGATGAGGTGCTTCTGGATCAGGGGCACGCGCTCGGCGGGCATCTCCACCCCGAGGTCGCCTCGGGCCACCATCACCCCGTCCACCTCCTCGAGGATCTCGGTGAAGCGGTCCACGGCGCTGGGCTTCTCGATCTTGGCCATGAGCTTCGCCTGCGAGCCGGCCCTGGCCAGGTAGTGGCGGGCGAGCAGCAGGTCGTCGCGGGTGCGCACGAAGCTCATGGCGACCCAGTCGACATCGAGCTCGACCCCGAAGCGCAGGTCCTGAACGTCCTTGTCCGTGAGCGCCGGAAGGCTCAAGTGCGCCCCGGGGATGTTTATGCCCTTGTTGTTGCTCAGTTCGCCGCCGACCACCACCAGCGTGTTGATGTTCGGGCCCTCGACGGACGTGACGCGCAGCTCGAGCCGCCCATCATCGAGCAGCAACGTGTCGTCTACCTTGAGGTCGCCGCACAGGTTGGTGTAGGTGACGCCGACGCGCGTGGCGTCACCGGGGCTGTCGTCGTCGCACGTAAGGGTGAACTGCTCGCCGGCCTCGAGGGTGACCTTGCCGTTCTTGAAGTGAGTGACGCGGATCTTGGGGCCCTGGAGGTCCTGCAGGATGCAGACCGCCATCTCCAGCTTGTCCGCGGTGCTGCGGATGGCCTCGACAGTGGCGCGGTGCACCTCCGGCTCGCCGTGCGAGAAGTTGAGGCGGAACACGTTCACGCCGGCCCGGAGGAGCTTCTCGATCATCTCGGGTGTGTCGGTTGCCGGCCCCAGGGTGGCGACGATCTTCGTGCTGCGAACGGGCCTCATCGCTTGTATGCCGCCTTGCCAAGGTAACGCGCAGCGTCCCCGAGTTCTTGTTCGATGGCCAGTAGGCGGTTGTACTTGGCCACCCTGTCGGAGCGGCTCGCGGAGCCGGTCTTGATCTGCCCGGCGTTGACGGCGACGGCCAGGTCGGCGATGAACGTGTCCTCGGTCTCGCCGGACCGGTGGCTCACGACGTTGCGGTAGCCGTAGGTCTTGGCGAGCTCCATGGCGTCCATCGACTCGGTGAGGGTGCCGATCTGGTTCACCTTGATGAGGATCGAGTTGCCGACGTGCTCGTCGATGCCCCGCTGCAGCCTTGCGGTGTTGGTGACGAAAAGGTCGTCCCCAACGAGCTGAACTCGGTGGCCGATGGCCTTGGTGAGCTTGGCCCAGCCGACCCAATCGTCCTCCGCGAGGCCGTCCTCGATGGACACGATCGGGTAGCGGTCGACCCAGTCCTGCCAGTAGGCGATCATGCCGTCGGAATCGAGTTCCTTGTCCTCGGCCCGGAGCTTGTAGAGGCCACCCTCGTAGAACTCCGTGGAGGCCGGGTCGAGCGCGATGCCGATCTCGTCGCCGGGTGTGTAACCCGCCTTCTCGATGGCCTCGAGCATCACCTCGATGGCCTCGCGGTTGCTCTTCAGGTCGGGGGCGAAACCACCCTCGTCGCCTACGTTCGTGTTGTAGCCGCGCTTTTCGAGCACCTTCTTCAGGTGATGGAAGGTCTCGACGCCGGCGCGAAGGGCGCTGCCGAAGGTGGGGAGACCCAGCGGCACGAGCATGAACTCCTGCATGTCGACGGCGTTGTCTGCGTGCTCCCCGCCGTTGATGACGTTCAGCATGGGCACGGGCAGCACGCGCCCGTTGGGGCCACCGAGGTAGCGGTAGAGCGGCAGTTCGAGGGCGGAAGCGGCCGCCCTGGCCGTCGCGAGTGACACGGCGAGGATGGCGTTGGCGCCGAGCTCGCCCTTGTTGGGCGTGCCGTCGAGCTCGCACATGGTGCGGTCGACGTTGGCCTGCTCGAGCGCGTCCAGGCCGATCATCTCAGGAGCGATGCGCTCGTTCACGTTCTGGACGGCTTTCGTAACGCCCTTGCCCAGGTAGCGGCCGCCCCCGTCGCGCAACTCGACCGCCTCGTGGGCCCCGGTGCTTGCGCCCGAGGGCACGGCGGCCATACCCCTCGCGCCGCCGGCTAGCGTGACGACTGCGCCGACGGTCGGGTTGCCGCGCGAATCGAGTAGTTCGAGCGCGCGCACGTCTTCGATGGTTGTCATCGGTCCTCCTGATGCTCAGGACTACGAAGTCCTGAGCGGTACCACCATGGCTAGGTAACTCGGGTCACCGAGGTCGGTGACCACGCTCGGTGCGGAGTTGGAACCCGAGAAGCTCAGGCGCATGTCTCCGCCGACCGGGGTCAGCGCATCGACCAAGTACTTGCTGTTGTAGGCCAGGCCGATCTCGGAGTCGGTTCCCTCCTGCATGACGGAGATGGCCTCCTGGCTGCGGCCGAAACTTCCTTCGGCCGTGATCTGCAATTCCCCGTCCTTGATGAACAGGTCGACGCGGTTGTTGGCTGTCTTATCGGCCATCAGCGCCACGCGCGCCACCGCCTCGGAGAGATAAGTGGCGTCGAGCGTGATGCTCACGGGGAAGTTCTTGGGGATGACCCGCTCGTAATCGGGGAACGCGGCCTCCATGAGTTTGAGGTTGAGTGCGTAGTTGCCGTGCTCGACGCTCAGTTGTCCGGGCTCGAGGGCGAGCTTTACCTCGCCGTCGCCAAGCACGCGCAGCAGCTCGTCGATGCTCCGCGCCGGAACGATGATGTCTGCCGCTATGCCCGAGGCCTCTTCGAGGTCGTAGTAGGCGAGCCTGAACCCGTCGGTGGCGACGGCGCGCGTGCGCTCGTCGGTCATCTCGAGCTTGACGCCCCGGAAGACGGCCTGGAAATCTGCCACTGCGGCCGCGTACTTCACCGCCGTGAGGGCACGGGCGAACCCCGCGCCGCCGAGGGCGCCCTCGTGTTCGGCCCTGAAGTTCAGCACCGGGGCCGACGCCGGCGACATCAACTGCAGCTTGGTGGCGTAAGTGCCGGAGCTGATCTGCAGGTCGTCTTCGCCGAACTCGAGGGTGACGTCCTCGGCCGGCAGTGCCCTTACGACCTGGCTGAAGACGTGCCCTACCACGGCGTAGCTGCCCTGCCCGGGAGCGTCCGCCGCAAAGCGCGCGCGAATGTCGACGTCCATGTTCGACCCGCTGAGTTCCATGCCGGAATCGTTCACGTCTATGCGCAACAAGCTCAGGCCAGGGTTACTGGACCGGCTGGGAACGATACGTTCGACGCGTGCGAGCGTTTCGGCGAGGCTCTTCTTTGGGACGAGCACCTTCATGCGACTCTCCTGGGGTCCATCGGTTAAGCACCCAAGGCCCGAGCACGGCTGCCTGGGCACGACAGGTACACGGCTATGCGCCGCCGCGGGGCCCGTTTCGGGTGCCCGGGGTAGAGCATACATCGTCAGGAGCGCGCTCTGCGTGGCGACACCCTCGCCTGGAACGCCCTGTTCATGCTCTGGGTGGCCTTCCACCCGGTGATGACCGCGCTCCGATCCCGCCTCGACGATACGTTTCTCGTTCTCGGGCTCCTCGACCTACTAGGCAGTTGCCCAGAGCGACGGGGCGGTTGACTGGAATCTCTGTATCTCGAAGAACCAAACCCCTTAGTAGTAGGGGGTGTGGAATGTGTGGAAAGCCGTCTTTCGACCGCCGGACACGGGAAGCGGCCTGTCGACTGATTGTGGATAAATGGGCCTTCCCTGTGGATAATCCGGTTCAGCTTCCACACCTGTCCACAGGCCGTTCTGGGCGAGAATAATCCACAGGGTAGTCCACAGGTTCTTGACAGGTTGTCCACAGAGTTTCCCACAATCCGGCGTTTCGAGGCTTGTTTCCGACGCGCCGCCTGCAAGGAGTCAGTTGTGGACGGGTTCAGACGAGAGACTCGCGGATCGAGCGGACGGCGCGCGTGAGCTCGCCCTCCGTCTTGTTCGAGTTCTCGATCTTCTGGACGGCGTACATGACCGTCGAGTGGTCGCGCCCCGAGAAGTAGGCGCCTATCTCCGGGTACGAGTGCGTGGTCAACTCGCGGATGAGGAACATGGCTATCTGGCGCGGGATCACGAGTTCCTGGCGCCGGCTCTTGCCGCGCACTTCGTCAGAATCGACGCCGAAATGGTCGGCAGTGCGCTCGAGGATGGTGGGCATCGTCAGGCTGATGTTGCCGGGCGCGAACACGTCGGAGAGCGCCTCGGCGACGATCTGACGGTTCAGCGGCGACTGGTTCATCGACGCGTAGACGATGGCCCTGACGAGCGCGCCCTCGAGCTCGCGGATGTTCGAGGTCACGTGCCGGGCGATGTAATCCATGACCTCGGACGGCACCTTGACGCCGCGGTACTCGGCGTTCATCGCGAGGATGGCTATGCGGGTCTCGAGGTCGGGAGCCTGGATGTCGGTGATCAGCCCCCACTCGAAGCGGCTGCGAAGGCGCTTCTCGAGGGTGGGGATGTCCTTCGGGGGCCGGTCGGAGGAGACGATCAGTTGCTTCCCGGATTCGTAGAGGGCGTTGAACGTGTGGAAGAACTCCTCCTGCGTGCGCTCCTTGCCGGCGATGAACTGGATGTCGTCGATCAGCAGGACGTCGATGGTGCGGTAGCGGTCGCGGAACTGCGTCATCCGGTCCTCACGGATGGCGGTGATGAGGTCGTTCGTGAAGGCCTCGGTAGTCACGTACTCGACCTGCAGTTGCGGGTGTCGTTCGAACACCGCGTGCCCGACGGCGTGCATGAGGTGCGTCTTTCCCAGGCCCGCTTCGCCGTAGAGGAAGAGCGGGTTGTAGGCGCGCCCCGGCGCCTCCACCACGGCGCGGGCGGCCGCGTTCGCCAGGTTGTTGTTGGGGCCGACCACGAAGTTCTCGAACACGTACTTGGGGTTCAGGGTCGGCTTGCGCGCCACCGGCCTCTCGGACGGCGCCGACTCGGCGGCGGGCGTGCTGAACATGTCCTGCTGCTCGGTTATCTGGGTGCCGATCACCTGGAAGGCCACCCTGGGCGCGTCCATCCCGAGGTCGCGCAGTGCCTCCTCGAGCACCCCCGTGTAGTTGCTGCGCAACCAGTCCCGAGCGAAACCGTGCGGCACGCCAAGGACGAAGGCGCCGTCGACGATGCCTTGCGGGCTTACCTGCGCGAACCAGGTGCGGAACTCGACCTCAGGGATCTCGGCGCGCACGCGCGAGATGACGTCGTCCCACATCCCCTGAGCCTTGCCCGCCATCGCCTGACCCCTCCTTCGCCGCTCGTCGTACCGACCTCAACGCAGAGCCGACACCTTGCTCGGTGCGCCGAGGCGCGCCCTTGTCCGCCCTCAGCCTCCGAAGGCGGTTCCGCGAGAAGCCGATTCTGCCACCACTCGCTCCGTTGGAGCTAGCGGAGATTACCAGTGTCGTCAGCCGCTGGTGCTGAACCACAACCGGCCGGTCTTCCTTGCCGAGTTGCTGCACCGAGGCGGTAGTTGCTCCGAGTTGGTTGGGCGACGCCGCGTCTTGGACTGGGTCCGGTTACGCGCGGGTGACGACGGCGACGGCATTCGCTACGGCCGGGGGCAGTCTAACAGATGGGGGCGGCTGCTACCCGGGCGTCGCGGCGGCAAGCGGAGTCCCTCGGGGCGGGAGCGGCGGTTGCGCGCCGGTCAGGTGCGGGGCCAACGCCGCCTGAGTGACGCGAGCCCAGGAGCAGGGCCAACCCCGCCTGAGTCACGCGAGCCCAGGAGCAGGGCCAACGCCGCCTGAGTCACGCGGACACAGGGGCAGGGCCAACGCCGCCTGAGTGACGCGGGCCCAGGGGCGGGGCCAACGCCGCCTGAGTGACGCGAGCCCAGGAGCAGGGCCAACGCCGCCTGAGTCACGCGGGCACCGGGGCGGTAAGCGCGCAATGCGGCTGAGCTACCGGGAGCACGGGGTGGCTGCCGCTATACTCTGGGGCGCTCGCCTCGCATGGGTTCACCGCTCAGGAGGCGGCCATGGCGCGGAGGCCGCAGTACTGCGACCACCCAGGCAGAGGAGGTGCCGATGAAGCAGCAATTCGACGTGATAGTCATCGGTGGGGGCCACGCGGGGATCGAGGCCACCATAGCCGCCGCTCGTCTCGGTGCGCGCACGGCCATGGTTCTCCCCAATCCCGACAAGATCGGGGTCATGCCCTGCAATCCGGCCATCGGGGGCCCCGGTAAGTCGCAGTTGGTCTACGAGTTGCACGCCCTCGGTGGCGTCATGGGCCGCCTGGCCGACCGGACCGCCATTCACACCCGCACGCTGAACGCGTCCAAGGGCGCCGCCGTGCAGTCACTGCGGGTCCAGAACGAGCGCGACGGGTACGCGGCCGCAGCCAAGGCCCTCGTCGAACATGAACCGGGGGTCGAGATAGTCCGCGCGGAAGCCGCCGAGCTGCTGGTGGAGCGAGGCGTGATCGCCGGCGTGGTGACCACCGACGGCCGTGCGCTGCTGGCCCCGTCGGTGGTCCTCTGCACCGGCACCTTCCTCGCGGGCGTCGTGTGGTACGGGAAGCGCCAGCGACCTGCCGGAAGGCAGGGGGAGGCGCCGGCCCGGCTCCTCTCGGCCTCACTTCGTGCAACGGGTCACGATCTCATCAGGCTCAAGACGGGGACGCCGCCGCGCATTCGGGCCGATTCGGTCGACCTGACGGTGCTTCAGGAGGTTCCCTCGGACGACCCCCCGGGCACGTTCAGCGGTACTCCCGGACCCCGGATGACCAGCACCCCGACGTGGCTGACGCGTACCACGCCTGCAACGCACGCCCTCATCCAAGAACACTTGGAGGAGTCGGCCATGTACGGGGGCGAGATCGACGCCACCGGCCCGCGCTACTGCCCGTCCATCGAGGACAAGGTGGTGCGCTTCTCGGACAAGGACCACCACCTGTTGTTCGTGGAACCCGACGGGCTCGACACGAGCGAGCTTTACCTGCAGGGGCTATCCAGCTCCATGCCACCCCACATCCAAGACGTCATGATCCGGACGCTTCCCGGTTTCGACGAGGCCGTCATCCACCGCTACGCCTATGCGGTCGAGTACGACGCGTTGGATCCGGCTCAACTGGACGTGACGCTGATGTCGCGGAAGCTTCCCGGGCTCTTCTCGGCGGGGCAGATAAACGGCACTAGTGGTTACGAGGAGGCGGCCGCACAGGGCTTGGTAGCCGGGGTCAACGCCGCCCGGCACGCCTCCGGCATGACTCGCGTGACGGTCAGGCGCGACCAAGGTTACCTCGGGGTGATGCTCGACGACTTGGTTCGCTGGGGCATAGAGGAGCCGTACCGCATGCTTACCTCGCGCAACGAATACAGGCTTTTGCACCGACAAGACAACGCCAACGAGCGCCTGATGGGGCTCGGCCATGAGTGGGGCCTGGTGCCTGACGCCGACTTGGAGCGGCACAGGGCCTCCGAGGAGCGTGTGCAGCGCGAGGTCACGCGGCTTGGTCGAACCCGCGTCGAGGGTGACCTGGCCACCACTGTGCTGTGCCGACCCGGAACCGACTATGCGGGGGTCGCTGCCTTGGTCGGCGGTGCCGCCGAGGAACTTACGCCGGGCGAGGTGGAGCGCGTGACGACGCTGGTGCGTTACGCCGCCTATATCGAGCGCGCACGCAAGCAGCTGGATGCGCGTGCGGGTTACGAGGAGCTGAGTCTCGAGGGAATCGACTATTCTCGAGTTGCCAGCCTGTCGCATGAGGGCCTCGAGGCGCTGACGCGGGCCGCCCCGGCGTCGCTCGGCGCCGCGCAGCGGGTTCGCGGCGTGCGCGATAGCGATGTCGTGGCGCTGCAGGTTCACCTCAAGGGCCGGCGTCACGGCGCGGCCCAAGGCGAGGCGACGCCCGCTGGAAGCTAAGGCGGACTCGGTCGGCGGAAGTCCACACCCGCTCTGCTGCAGGCCAGAGCCGATCTGCGGTAGGACGACCCCACGCCGCGCCGGGCCGACCCCACGCTGGGCCAGGCTAGCCCCACGCTGCGCTAGGCCAGCCCCACGCTGCGCCATGCCAGCCCCACGCTGCGCCATGCCAACCCCACGCTGCGCCATGCCAACCCCACGCTGCGCCATGCCGACCCCACGCTGGGCCAGGCTAGCCCCACGCTGCGCTAGGCCAACCCCACGCTGCGCTAGAGCCTGCTCAATGTTTCACGTGAAACAATCGGGAGTTGTGCCGTCCAGGAAGGCACTAACCAGGCCACACCGCTGTGCGGATGTACCCTTCTCGGTCTCTGAAGCGCGCCAGGCTACTCGCCGGCGGTCGACTCCCGCGGTACAGACGACTAGCCTGTAGCGAGGATGACTCACCCAAGTACGTTACCGGACCACGCCGCCGACCAGCTGGCGCGCTACAAGGAGCTCGTCGAACGCTACCAGGGCGCCGTGGACCTGATCTCGAAGCGCGGGCTGGAAGAGTTCGACCGCTACGTGAGTGAGGGCCTACGCTACGCGGCGCTCATCGCGAGGCTGGCCGGCCCCGCTCCATGCGTGGTCGACGTCGGTTCGGGCGTCGGGCTTCCGGGCGTGGTCATCGCCATCGCTTTGCCGGGAGCAGATGTGCGCCTGGTGGAGCGGCGGCACCGGCGCGCGGCGTTCCTCGAACTGGTCGTGGCCCAACTTGGCCTCGGCAACGCGAAGGTAGTCGAAGGCGACGTGCGCGACCTGGAGGGCGTTGCAGCCGACGTTGTCACCGCGCAGGCAGTGGCATCCCAGACGGCCCTTGTTGACCTGACCCGCGGTGTGCGTGCCGAAGCGAGCTGGTTGATCTCTCGACGGGGGCCAGGGTGGAGAGAGGAACTCGGGCTGCCGGAGGCCGCCGTCGGCGCCGGTCAGGACGGTGAGGCCGACGGCGCGCTCCAGGACGAGGCAGGCCGCACGGCCCAGGCCGAGGCCGAGTTGGCGCGGGCCGACATCGTCGAAGAGGCCCTCGAGCCTCATGGTAGCCTCGTCGCAATCAGGCTCCCCGGAGGCTCTGCGTGCCGATCATCGGCGTGATCAACCAGAAGGGCGGAGTCGGCAAGACCACTACAGCGGTCAACCTGTCTGCGGCATTGGCGGAACGGCGTCGCATACTACTCGCCGACCTCGACCCACAGGCCAACGCCAGCAGTGGCGTGGGTGTCACTGCGCCGGAAAGCACCGTCTACGACGTCATCGCCGGACGCAGTTCGGCGCGTAACGCAATCTGCGCCACCGCCATCGATAACCTTCATCTGCTTGCCGCTTCGGCCGACCTGGCAGGCCTCCAGGTCGAGGTGGACGCCGGCAAGGAGAACATGCGCCTGCTAGCGCGAGGCCTGACCGGCGTTCGGCCCAATTACGACTTCATCATCGTCGACGCCCCGCCATCCATGGGCATGCTCACCCTCAACGCCATGGCCGCCGCGGACCTGCTGATCGTGCCCCTACAGACCGAGTACTACGCCCTCGAGGGCATAGCGTCCATGATGGACACGGTCGAACGCGTCAAGGGCTCTTTCAACCCCGACCTGCGCATCCTCGGGATACTGCTGACCATGTACGACGGCCGCACCCGACTGTCTCAAGAGGTCGAGGCGAACGTCCGCGAACACTTCGGTGAGCTCGTGTTCAAGACGATCATCCCGCGCACCGTTCGGCTCGCGGAGGCCCCGTCGTACGGCCAGTCTGTGCTCGAATACGCACCCAGCTCGCAGGGGGCGACTGCCTACCGGGAGCTGGCGGAGGAGGTAATCCAACGTGTCAGCGAAGCCTAGAGGCCTTGGCAGGGGGCTCGATGCCTTGCTGCCCAAAGTGGAGAAGGGCGGCGTCCAGCAGCTGAAGGTGGGCCAGCTCAAACCGTCGCCATTTCAACCGCGCCAGAAGATGGACGAGGCCGGGATCGTCGAGCTAGCCGAATCGATCGCCAACAAGGGCGTCATCCAGCCGATCGTGGCGCGCCCAGTTGACGGTGGTTACGAGATCGTGGCCGGCGAGCGGCGGTTCCGGGCGGCGCAGCGCGCCGGCCTCACCACCGTTCCGGTGCTGGTCAGGGAACTCAACGATCAGGAGACGCTCGAGGTAGCGATCATTGAGAACCTCCAGCGCGAGGACCTCAACGCGATGGAGTCCGCGCGGGCGTTCAAGCTCCTGCTCGACTTCGGAATGAACCAGGAGAGCGTAGCGGAGGCGGTCGGGAAGAGCCGCAGCTCGATCGCCAACACGCTGCGCCTGCTGGCGTTGCCCGCCGTGGCGCAAGACGGCATCGAGGCCGGGCTCATCGGCGCGGGTCACGCGCGGGCCATCCTCGCGCAGCCAGAGTCCGACAGGGAGTGGGCCTACGAGGAGATAGTCCGGCGCGGACTCACGGTGCGCCAGGCGGAGGGCTTGAAGCGGCCGACTGCCAAGGCCGCGAAGCGGAAGGCCGCCGGCCGCTACGTCAAGTTGGAAGAGGACCTGAGCCGCTTCGCCGGCACGCGCGTGAGGGTAGCCGGGAGTGGCAAACGCGGCCGCATCGAGCTGCATTTTCACGACGAGGACGAGCTCCAGCGGCTCCTGGAACTGCTCGGCTACCAGGCCTGAGCGAGGGTCATCAGGCAGCGCAACCTGGCGCAGGCTGAACCATGCAGCAGTGCAATCGGCAGCAGTCTGGACCATGCAGTAGTGCAATCGGCCGCAGCCTCGAGCATGGGGCAGTGCACCCGGCCGCACGCTAGGCCATGTCGCAATGCAACGGCCCGCGGTCACGGTGATGAGAATGTGCAAACAGCTGGCGTGCGGCAACTTTGGGCGGAGCCATCGACAGCGCCCCGTAAGCTCTGTAAATTAGGTGGCTCTGCAAGTTCCCACCTTCGCCCATCGTCACCACGGAGCCCGCGTGGCCGGTGATACGATGCAAGCGAAGCGCCGCCCAGCGCGTGTTTTCGGGCGGACCTGGAGCTGGCGAGGCGCGAGGCTCGCCTCCTCGGGCACGGCGTGCCGCGCCCGAATCGAACCGAGGTGACACCATGAAGCAACCCGTACGTGTAGCGGTGACAGGGGCCGCCGGCCAGATCGGTTACGCCCTGCTCTTTCGCATCGCATCCGGTGCGATGCTCGGGCCCGACCAGCCCGTCATCCTGCAACTCCTCGAGATCACGCCCGCCCTCAAGGCGCTGAGCGGTGTAGTGATGGAGCTGGACGACTGCGCGTTCCCGCTGCTCCACGGCGTGGTGGCGACAGACGAGCCGAGCGTCGCGTTCAAAGACGCGGACTACGCGCTGCTGGTTGGTTCTCGCCCAAGAGGCCCGGGCATGGAGCGCAAGGACCTGCTGCAGGCGAACGGCGCCATCTTCACCGTGCAGGGCAAGGCCCTCAACGACCACGCCTCCCGGTCCGTGAAGGTGCTCGTGGTCGGCAACCCCGCCAACACGAACTGTCTGATTGCGCTGCGCAACGCGCCCGATCTTGCGCCGGAGCAGTTCAGCTCCATGGCACGCCTGGATCACAACCGCGCACTCAGCCAGCTCGCCGCCAAGGCGGGAGCGAAGGTCGCCGACGTTCACAAGATGATCATCTGGGGCAACCACTCGAGCACCCAGGTTCCCGACCTGAGTCACGCCACGGTCGCCGGCCGGCCGGCGACCGAGATCGTCGACGATGCCTGGGTGAGTGACTACTTCATCCCCACCGTTCAGAAGCGCGGCGCTGCCATCATCGATGCCCGCGGGGCTTCGAGCGCCGCGTCGGCGGCCAACGCCGCCATCGGCCACATGCATGACTGGGCGCTGGGAACCGCTGCTGGTGACTGGGTGAGCATGGGAGTCCCGAGTGGCGCCTATGGCGTTGCCGAAGGCCTCGTCTACTCTTATCCCGTGATCGTCGAGGATGGCAAAGTCAGCGTCGTAGAAGGCCTCGAGCTGGGAACGAGCGTCCAGGAGCTCATGCGCGCCACCGAGGCCGAACTCATGGAGGAACGCTCCGCGGTCGCCGATCTGCTCTAGCTTCACAGCCGACCACCGTGCCGCTAGTAGGAACGACTAGCGGCACGATTTGCTATTCTCGGACATATGGGGCCGAGTTTGGCCCTCCGGCAAGTCGGAACCACTCCGACATGCTATGCTCTAGGCAGCGGCGGCCGTGGTGGCCGACCGGAGAGGTCCGTGGACGACATGACACACAACGAGAAAAGTCAGGCACTGCATAGCGCCCACGGCGAGGAACGGCGCACGGAAGACGAGGACGCTCGCAGCGTGCTCAAACAGCGCGGCCTGCGTTACAGCCGGCCACGCGAGGCCATCCTCAACTTCTTGCTCGAGGAGGACCGCCACGTGAGCGCCGAGAGCCTCTACCTCGACCTCAAGAAGCGCGGCGAGGAACTGAGCCTATCGACCGTCTATTTGAACCTTTCCGCCCTTGCCGACGCGGGCCTGGTCCGCTCGTTCCAAGGAGCTACCGGCCAGGCGCTATACGACAGCAACGTGTCGCCCCACTATCACGTGGTGTGCGCCGAGACGGGCGAGGTTCAAGACGTTCCGGCGCCGAAGATCGACGGCGTGCCGCTTAGCCGCTTCTTGAAGGAGTACGTGGAGCGGGAAACCGGCTGGGTGGTTGACGAACCACGATTCAGCCTCACGGGCAGGCCACCGCGTCCCAACGGCTCGAGCGCCGACGACTGATCCGCCCGCAAGCTCAAGCGCTCGCAAGCTCAAGCGCTCGCAAGCTCCCGCGCGCGCAAGCGCAAGTTCCGCCCGCAAACCTGATTAGTCCTACGAGCAATCATCAAGTAGTAGCCTCTGGAGAGGTTCGGCACCGGGCTGGCTTGGCCACCCGTATTGCCGGCCCCGGAGGCGCACGATGGAACCAAGCCGACCGAGCGGGGAAGCCGCACCAGGCCCAGCGTTGGACGTCAGGGCGCCACTGGTCATCAGGCCACTCAAGACGCACGCCGAGCTCTTCGAAGTCGAACACATCCAACGCGATGTATGGGCAGCGGACGACATCGAGATCGTTCCTGTGGCGCAGTTGCGCGCGGTGGAGCACGCCGGCGGCCAGCTCGCCGGGGCGTTCCTGGGCGAGAGGATGGTCGGCTTCTCGTACGGTTTCATCGCCCAGCCCCACGGGCGGGGCATGGAGGGCCTGGGGCTCCACTCGCACATGGTCGCGGTGCGTGACGAGGGGCGCGGTCGGGGCATCGGGCAGGCGCTCAAGTGGAACCAGCGTGAGTGGTGTCTGCAACGCGGGCTGAACTGGATCTCGTGGACCTTCGACCCCCTTCAGGCAAGAAACGCGAACCTCAACCTCATGCGCCTCGGGGCCGTGGCCGTCGAGTACCTCGTGGACCTCTACGGTCCCATGAGCGGGATCCTGGGCGGCGGTCAACCCACCGACAGGTTCCTCGCGTTGTGGCAACTTGAGTCGCCGCGGGTGCTCGGCATCTTGCGGGACGGGGCGCAGCCACCCATCGGTGACGCGGCGGTGGGCGCCACCTGGGCGCTGCGGGCATCGGAGGCGAGCAGGTTGGCCGAGCCGGTGGCGCTACGGATCAGCGGCGAGGTCATCGAGGCCGGGCGGCCCGTCAAGGTGGCTGTCCC
>JAVSMU010000001.1:2800782-2919400 GCA_032027045.1 Truepera sp.
CCCCGCCTCGACGAGCCGAAATCAGCTACTCCGCGCCGCCTCGACGAGCCGGAACGGGCAGCCATACCTCACGTGAACGAGCCGGAAGCAGCCACCACGCCCCACCCGAAGGCGGACCACGAACCGCAAGCCGACTACGCGCCCCCGGGCACCAAGTGGTTGCGTGTGGAACTGATGGCCGGCGACCTCGACGTCACCGTAGACCCGAGCCTCTCCATGCCGATCGCCACCTCCGACGCGGGCAACGTCGCGCTGGAGCCCACCGACGACGGTTACCGGCTGGCCTCCCGGTCGGGCCAGGGTGGCCTAGGGGGCCTGCTCGGCAAGGTGCGCGCCGGGAACTTCAAGGTGGTGCTGCCGGACGGCTACGGGTTGGAGTTAGCGAAGATGGTCGGCGACATCGACCTGAAGGACGTCCCGTACTTGAGGGGCACCCTGTCCGCGGGCGACATCGACGCCCACGGCCTCCGCGGCGTCGACTTCACGACCCTCGCGGGCGACGTCTACCTGAGCCTCAAGCCGCAGCCGGGCCGACACCAGGTGCGGGCCAAGGTCGGGGACATCGAGGCCGTCCTCTTGCCCGGTTCCGACGTGACGGTGAAGGGCAACGTCTCCATGGGCGACATCACCGCTTCGGAGCCGTTCAAGACCGAGCGGAACCTCGTGAGCGAGAACGTCACGGGCACGCTAGGCACCGGTCGCGCCACGCTCGACTTATGGGTTACGGCAGGCAGCATCGAGGTCAGGAGTGGCGAGGAACATGAGTGACGAAGGAGCCCGCAAGCGCATCCTCGACATGCTGGCCGCGGGCCACATCACGGTGGACGCGGCGACGGACCTCCTGAAGGCCGTGGGCGCACAGGCGCCGCGGCCCGCCGGCGAGCTCCCTCCCGCCAAGGCAAGGGGAAGCGCGAGGATCCTGCGCATCTCGATAGACGCGCCGGGAAACGGTGAGGAGAACGCCGCGAAGGTGCGCGTGAACGTCCCACTGGCACTCGCGAAGTACGCCAGCCGCTTCCTGCCCGCCGACGCCAGCGCCGAACTGTCCATGCAAGGCATCGACCTGGCGCAGCTGCTCAAGGACCTGGGCGACGACGTGCCCGACGGCCGCCTCGTGGACGTGGAGGCCGACGACGGAGTGGGCGGGCGCAAGACCAGCATCGTCGTGGAGATCGTATGAGTTGCGCCTCGGCGGCATCCTCTCAGCTTGCAGCGTTCGTGGCGATGCCCCGCCGAGGCCGCGGGACGGCACCAAGCCAGACGGAGTTCAAGCCATGACCATGAAGAGACTGCCCATGCCCACGTCGTGTCCAGTGACGGGCGGGCCGTTGACCGTCACGCGCCTGGAGTGCGAAGACAGCGGCGTCGTGATCGAGGGGCGCTTCACGCCCAACGAGTTCGCGTTGCTGGCGAGCGATCAGCTCGAGTTCATGCGCATCTTCGTGAAGGTCCGCGGCAACCTCAAGGAGGTCGAGCGCGTCCTCGGCCTTAGTTACCCCACGGTACGGTTGCGCTTCGAGAAGCTGCTGCTTGCGCTCGGCTACGAGGTCGCGTCCGACGCTGCGGAGCAGAGAGCCAGCATCCTGGACATGCTCGAGTCGGGCGAGATCGACGCCGAAGAGGCCTCCAAGCGCCTGCAGGCGGTGGCCAAGAAGGGCTGAGCGTCCACTGAGCTCCGGTCGGGCGCCGGTCGAGCCCACATGCAACTTGCGCCGCAAGGCGCGCGGGAAGGCTCCGGTATACTTACCGCCGCATGCCCGATTACTACGCCATCCTCGAGGTCCCACAAGACGCCGACGCCAAGACGATAAAGGCCGCCTATCGCAAGCTCGCCCTCGCGTACCACCCCGACCGCAACCCGGGTGACAAGGCGGCCGAGGACAAGTTCAAGTCGATAAACGAGGCCTACGCCGTGTTGTCCGACGAGTCGAAGCGCGCCCGCTACGACCGCTTCGGCAGCGTCGACGAGGGGCTACCGATGGGCGGCGACATCTTCGACATCTTCGCCTCGGTGTTCGGAACCAACGTTTCAGCGGGCCGCAACCGCGCACATGGACACCCGGGCGAGGACCTCGAAGCCGAGCTCATGGTCACGCTCGAGCAGGCGCGCGACGGGGCCACGGTGGAGCTCGAGGTCGAGCGCCTCGTCGCCTGCCATCACTGTCACGGCGACCGCGCCGAACCTGGCTCGGGCGGCAAGTCGACCTGCCCCCGCTGCAACGGTAGCGGCCAGGTGAGGGTGCAGGCGCAGTCGATATTCGGCTCCGTCATCACGGCCCGCAGCTGCCCCGACTGTTACGGCGAGGGCCAGATCATCACCACGCCCTGCAAGGTCTGCAACGGCCGAGGCAGGGAGCGCAGCCGCGACACCGTCTCGGTCCCGCTCCCCAAGGGCATCGACGGCGGCTACCGCCTGCGCGTGCCGCGCGAGGGCAACGCCGGCCTCGACGGCGCGCCGGCGGGCGACCTCTACCTCTACCTCCAGATGGAGCCGCACCCCTTCCTGGAACGGGCCGGCGACGACCTTCATTTCACGCTCGAGGTCGGCCTGGCGCAGGCCGCACTGGGCGGCACCTTCGAAGTGCCCACCATCGACGGCAGCGAGAAGGTCGACGTCCCCGCCGGCACCCAACCCGGCAGCGAGTTCCGGTTGCGGGGCAAGGGCATGCCCCGGCTACGGCAGTCCGGCAGCGGCGACGAGGTCGTGAAGGTGAAACTCGTCGTGCCGAGCAAGCTCTCGCCGGCGGCGCGCGAGCACCTGGAGGCCTACGCGGCCGAGGTCGGTGAGACCATCGCGGACACCGAGACGGTCGTCGAGAAGGTGCGCGACTTCTTCAAAGGTAAGCGGCGCGGGCGCGGCAAGCCCCAAGCCGACGAGGCCGGTGATCGCGAGAAGGAACCGGAAGACAAGGCGGTCTCGGCCTGAGCACTGTTCAGGTTGAGCAAGGGCCACGCTGAGCAAGGTCCAGGTGGAGCCGGGTTCGGGCTAAATTGCGGCCCGAGGTTGAGCTGGGCGTCAGCGCCGAACGAGGCTCAGGGCCGCTCCGTCAGCCACGCCCGCAATCGCTCGTAGGCGTCTTCCCCGGTGCTCATCAACCGCAGTTCCGGCGCCTCGGCGCCGAACCACGTGCGTTGACGCTTGGCGTAACGGGTCGTCGCGGCCGTCACCGCCGCACGCGCCTCGGCCTCGGTGGCCTCGCCGCGCACGTGAGCCACGACCTCCTTGTAGCCGATCGCCTGGAGCGCCGTCGGCTGCTCCGGGTAGCGGGCCAGGAGCCCTTCCACCTCGGCCACCAGTCCCATCTCGAACATGCGTGCGGTGCGTTCACGGATCCGCGGTCGCAGCACGTCCATGCCCGGAGCGAGGTACGCCGCGCGGTAGGCGAAGCGCGGTGGCCTGACCGGGAACGCGCTGGGTGGGCGCCCCGTCGCGCGCAGCACCTCGAGGCTACGCACCAACCGACGCGGGTTCATGGCGGCGCGCTCCGCGTCCGCGGGCGACGCGGCGCGCAGCTCCGCATCGAGTTCCGCCAGCCGGCCCGCGGCGACCGCCTCCCACAGGGGCGCCTGCTTCGAGGGGTCGGCGGTCGGCAGCGTGGAGAGCCCCTCGCGCAAGGCCCTGAGGTAGAAGCCGGTGCCGCCGACCACGATGGGCGTGCCGCCCCGCCCGAGAACGTCTGCGATGGCGTTCTCGGCCAACTCCACGTACGTGGCCACGGAGAAGGGCTCCGAGGGATCTACGACGTCGAGCAGGTGATGCGGGACCGCCGCACGCTCCTCGGGCGTGGCCTTGGCCGTTCCCACGTCCATGCCGCGGTAGACCTGCATGGCGTCGGCCGACACTATCTCGAGCCCATACTCGCTGGCGAGGCGCATGGCCACGCCGCTCTTCCCCGACGCCGTGGGGCCCGCCAACTGCGGCACGACCAGCCCCGCGCCGCCGGCCGGTCCCAGGGACCCACCGCCGGGCGACGCCCCTGGCTCTAGGCCGCCTCCGCCTGGATCACCTGCCTGCAGCACACTTACATCTTCACCGGCCGATGCCCAGGCCCCGGTGCCACAATCCGCTTGACCCGAGTTCTCGTTCCGGACGGCGAATATCGGCATGGTGCAACGCTAACAGACGTCCCATTCTCGGGTGCTAGACTCGCGCCATGAAGCTCGAGAAGTACGGCACCGCGGGCGACGTTCAGGAGCTGCTGGCGGTCCGGGATCACATCGACGAACTGGCCGTCCGCACGAGTGCCACCGCGAGCAGCCAGCCGCGTGCAGACATGATCGACCGCGGAGACGCGTTCCAGGTTCACCTCGAGGTGCCGGGCGTAAGCCAGGCCGACCTGGAGATAGCGGTCGAGGACGGCGAGCTGTTGATCGCCGGGTTGCGCGAACCGCCCTTCGCTGGTGGCCGCACGATCTTCTCCGAGCGCAGCGTGGGCCCGTTCCAGCGCACGTTCCCGCTCCCGGGCCCCGTCGACCCCGAGCAGGCGACTGCCCACCTGGCGGCGGGAGTACTGGTCGTGACGCTCCCGAAGCTGGCCGAAGGCTGAGCGAGGATCAATCCAGGTCTATTTCCAGCTCGCCCGTGACGTTGCCGATGACGACCACGTCGCTGGTGTCCAGGTAGTAAAGCAACCGCTGCCCGGTGAGGACGTCGTTGCCCTTCACACTACGCGCCGGGTTGCCCGTCAGCACCGCGGTGCCGGCGTCCTCGTCCAGTTCCAGCCGCTCACCCGTGGTCTTGCGGTCGGCGTCCACCACCACGACGTTACCCGTGAGGGTAGCCTTCTGCTCGCCGACGGCGAACTCCATCGCGTCGGCCGTCGCGCGCAGCGGTTCCTTGCCCTCCTCTGCCCCGCGCTCCAGAGTGATCGGGCCGGTCATCTCGCCCAAGTCCGTCTCGCGGTCCAGGTAGAAGCGCGTGCCCACGACGGTCGTCTTGCCCTGCTCGAGGGTCACCGCCGGGGCCTGCGGCGGCGTGCGGTCCTCGATGCACCCGGGGCGAGAGAACGTGACGTCGTCGCCGGTGAGCTCCAGGGTCTCCTCCCCGGAATGCTCCGCGGCGTCGTCGGGCGTGGTGATCACGGCCAAGCGCGAGGTCAGGAGCGCGTCCTCCACCCGCGTCTCGACGTGGCCGGGGGCCGGCCCGTAGACGATGGTCATGCGCTCGCCCTCGACGCAGTTGCGGTTGTTGCCGATGGTGCGGGCGCCGTCTGCCGCCTTGGCGAGGTTCGTGACGACCATCTCGGTGTCCTCGCGCTTGATCGTGAAGGTCGTGCTCGTCTGCGCCACGACCACGCCGCCGGCGGCCACGGCCAGGGCGATGAGCAGCGCCGCGCGGCGCGCACTTGGCCCGCGCGGTGCACGCGGCGTGCGGCTGACGCGGCGACTGGCACTACCTGGGTCGCCGCGCCTGAGTTTCACTCCGAGGTGTGCTCCGTCAGCTCGAAGTCACTCACGTCGTAGGTGCTGGGCAGCGAGGCGTCGATGGCCTCGAAGAAGTCGTACTCGACGTCCTGTTGGATGCGGTCGGTGACGAGCGTGGCGCCCGAGTCGGCGTCGACGGCCCGCGCGGGAGTGTCCTTGGTGCCGATGACCTCGGCGATGCCCGAGTGGTCGTCGAAGAAGACCTCGTTGCCGCTGCTCGTGATGTGCCCGTCCACCACGGTCACGTCGCCGCGGGCGTAGAGCAGCTTGGAGCCCGTGAGCACGCGGATCTCGTCGGCGGTGATGACCGTGAGGCTGCCGTCGTCGTCGACGCGCGTGATGCTCACCTGGCCACCCTCGCTCGTGAGGACCCCCAGCTCGCGGTCCTCCTCGTAGATGAGCTGGTCGGCCTCGGCCGACTGGCTGCCGTTCACGAGCTCGACGTTGCCCCTGCTCGTCGAGCGGTCGGTGTCGACGTAGAACGCCACCTCGTCGGCGCCGATCTGAACCTCGTCGCCCCCGTCCTTCTCGGGTGCCACGATCACCTCGGCGCGTCCCGCCAGCACGCCCAGGCCCGTGGCCTCGCTGTACTCGAGGCCCGGCCCGGTCGCGGTGAGGCGGCCGCGTTCCACGCGCACCCCGCCCGTGAACGCCGCGACGCGCTCGCCGCCCTTGGTGATCGAGGTGCCGGCGGGCGCCGTGAGCTCGGCATGGTGGCCGAGGATCTTGAGGGTCGAGACGGTGGCCTTGATGCCGTAAGGCTCCGGGTGATCGTAGATGATGGGACCGGCCCGCAGGTTGCCGCTCTGCGTACCGCCCGAACCGTCGATGGTGATGATGCGGCGCTCGCTGGGGGCCTCGGCCTGGCCTTCCTGCGCCAACGCCGGCACCGCCATCCACGCGACGACGATTAGCAGTAGGAGCAGCTGGCACGGCGCGCCGCAGCGCACGCGGAACGGTCTGATCAAGGGTTCCTCCCGGGAGAGTCGACGACGAACTGAGCGTAGCCGACGGTCCCAGGACCTCCGGCGGAGAAGTCGGTGAAATCGAAGCTGATGCGCATGTCCTCGAAGACACTATCACCGAGGTCGGGGCCCGACATCACGGCGTGCGGCACCTCGAAGCGCCCCGCGCGTTGGTTGATGAGGACCAGCCGCGAGCCCTTCCCCGTCATGTCGAGGTCCAGGTCGTCCTCGACCAGGTGGGCGTGCATGTGCTCGCCCCTCAGGTCGTCGTTGCGATCGATGGTGACGCTCTCGGCGGTGAGGGTGAAGTCGGTGACGCCGTCGACGGTGCGGCGGCCGTCGTCGACCTTGACGAGGGTCGTCTCCTGGCGGTCGGGGAAGTATTCGGCTTCAGGGGCGGAGAAGTACCAGACGGCGGTCGGGTCGGACTGCGGGTAAAGGGTGAGGGCCGCCGACTGCAACTCGATGGCCGCGTCCGGCACGGCCGTCTCGCGACCGGGCAACAGCGCGACGACGACGAGCACCATCACCACCACTGCGAACGAGATCGTCGCCCAACGCACCATGAAGCGAATCTATCAGCGCGAGGCACTGAGAAACGTGACTCCGGCGCTTACGGAACGCTAACGGACCGCCACCGCCGTTGCACGCTGGCGGGCCTACGCGTTTGGCTCAGTCGAAAGAAACGGCCAGCACCTGGTAGACGGCGGCCCCGCGTGGCATCTGCACCGTCACCGAGTCACCCGCGCGGCGGCCGACGAGGCTCATGCCGAGCGGCGACTCGTCGCTGACGCGACCCTCGAGGATGTCGGCCTCGTGGGTGCCGACCAGGTGGAACACGACGTTCTCACCCTCCTGCGACTGCAGGGTGAGGGAGGCGCCCAGGCGGGCGACGGCTTCGGCCCCGACCTCGGGCTCCACCACGACGGCGCGGTGGACGAGCTCCTCCAGGTCGGCGATGCGAGCCTCGTTGGCACTCTGGAGCAGCCGGGCCTCGTCGTACGCGGCGCTCTCGCGCAGGTCACCGTCGGCCAGGGCGGCGCCCATGTACTCGGATAGCTCCTGGCGCTTGTCTTCTTTCAGGTAACGGAGTTCTTCCTTCAGCTTCTCTAGACCGCGAGCGGTCATCCGGATCGGTTCCTTTGCCACTATGCTCCCTAACTGCGCCGGGCACGGCCGGCGCGAACGCGCCCGAAGCCGTCTCGACAGGCCGGCGAGGCGCAGAGCCTGGGCCACCGGCTGCCGCCGGGCAACGTCCGGGGAGGATTATACTGCCAGATCGGCTCGGGCCGGGCGAGCGGTGAATCGTTCGAACCGCCCCGCCAAGCGCCCACCCCTCCGGCTTGTTACAATCGACGCCGCGCGCGGCGCCGCACTCGCGTCGCCGGCGCCAAGAACGCTCTCGGGCCCTTAGCTCAGCGGTGAGAGCAGTCGACTCATAATCGATTGGTCGCTGGTTCGAATCCAGCAGGGCCCACCACCTGATCACGAGTTCCGTTCACTCCATTGGAACGACGCCTTCGCGCCTATGGAGGTCGACCGGCTAACCTGCTGATCTGCGCGGTGAGCATGGTGGTGGCACCGTCATGCTCCGGGACCTAAGACGCTGGACGCCCACCGATAGCGAGATCCGCGCCGCGTCAGTAGATGGCAATGTCGTCGTAATACCTCTGCTCGTTGGAGCCGGGCCCGTTGTCGGCGCCTTCGAAGTACAGCGTGACGGTCTTACCTGCGAACGCCGCGATTTCAGCCTCGATGGGGAACCAGTGGTACGCGTTCTCGGAGCTCGATGACGTCGACCAGTCGATCAGTACGTGCTCGACCGCGCTGTCGTCCACGAGCCGCACACGGTAAAGGCTATCGGCGCCCTTTCGGTCGTGGGCGGTAGTCAGGGCACGTAGTGTGGTCGCGCCCTGTGGGAGCTTCAGAGTGCGGTAGATCCACGCGTTCGGGTTACCCGGGTCACCCGTGCCGTCCAACTTGACGCAACCTTCGTTGCGGTCACTCCCGCACCATGAACTCCACTCGGCGGTGCCCCAGGCCTCACCGGTGGCCACGCCGGTTTCCCAGCCATCGAGGTCTGCGTCGAACGTCCACGACAGCAAGGGAGGCGGCAGGGTTCCTGGTGGCGGTGTGGCGCAGCCTGCAAGAAGCAGCGCCAAGACGAAAAACGCCAGTGCGCCCGTCCTCGTCCTGCCAGGTGACCGGCCCCGTGGCGGGGCAGGGCGGCCGAGATGAACGTGGAAGTTGCCGGTTCGTGTCGAATCGTGTGGCATGGGCCCTCCTCGGTGTTCGTGGCGCTCACATTCGCGGTTAGCTACGTGGGTTGGATCATCGTGCGAGGTGAGGCGTGACACGAGCGTTACGCGGGGTTGGAAGCGGTGAGATGAGTGCTCGACGCCGAGCGCGCGCGGGCGATCACGCCGTACGTGGTCGATGCCCTACCGGCGCTGGGTTGACAGCCTCACGCTGCGTTTGCCTCCGTCAACTCCTGGCGCAGCTTTTCCTTGGTCTTCTCGAGGCCCTTGGTGGTCGGGTGGCCCGATGTCATCTTGGGTGGCGTCGACACGCTTCAACCCGCACTCGTGAGCATGCCCCGGGCGAACCGACCGCAGCGTCTGATTCGGGCCAGAATTGTCCACATACAGGCCGGCCACGGCCGGTAGAGCTGTAGCAGCTTCGCTGCAGGGGTGCACTTCCTGCTGGCCTAGGAGCAAGAGCGCTGACGGGCCCCCGACTCCCTACTGGGGACCGTAACCGCAAGCGCACTTCCGCGAGATGGTCGAAGGGGTCGGGGTAGCAAGCCGCGGGCCGCGCGCCGTGATCGGGGTCTCGTTGCTAGAATCGGGTCGCGCGGGTTCTTAGCCAAGCGGTGAGAGGGCGCCACTGGCAATCGATTGGTCGTTGGTCGAGATCCAGAAGGCCTTACCAAGTCCTAGACGGCATTTCTGCCATTACGCTACACACGTTCTTACTTCACGTGGGGACCATGGTTGCAACTTGGTGGCACCTGGCTCGCAGATTCTGCACCAATGGGGAACGGCGCCTCTAGCGCCGGCGCCCGCCTACGTTTCCTCGAAGTAGTCGCGGTCGAGGCGTTTGATGATATAGCGTTCTTGCTCGCTGACGCCCACGTCGTGGTCAATCATGAATTCGGCTAGGTTCTCGCCGTCGATGAGCACCACACGCAGGTCGCTAAGGCTGCTGGCGTAGTCGCGGGCTTCTTGAGTGAAGCCGCTGGTGGTGATGAACACACCTTGTTTGGCTTTTTGTCCCATGAGGCTACCGACGAAGGCTTGCACGTCGGGGCGTGATACGCGGTAATCGGGCGCTTTGCGTTTTGCTTGCACGTAGATCTTGGAGAGGCCGAGGCGGTCTTCGTTGATGACGCCGTCGACGCCACCGTCTCCGCTCTTGCGGAAGGCGTGCCCGGCGCCCGCGCGGCTACCGCCGTAACCGAGGGCCAGGAGTACGTCGACGACGATCTCTTCGAAGCGTTGCCACGTTACGTTCTGAAGCGCTTCGGCGAGCTCCAACGCAAGCGCTTGGCGGAGTTGTACGTGGGCGGCGCTGATGGCTTCCTCGGGTGTGTCCGCGTGGTCGGCCGTGATGGGCCTAGAGGCTGCGGTTGTCGCCTCAGTTGGGCCTTTGTAGGCTTCGCGCCAGGCGCGGAACGGCTCGATTGCCATTAGCGTGTTGACGGTCACGGCCTCCGGTTTAGTGGCCATCAGTTGGTGGCCGGTGTCGGTGAGTTCGTAGACCCCGCGCTTTACGGCCCTGATCAACTCGGCTTTCGTCAGGTAGGTGCGTGCCCAGCCGACGCGGTTGTCGTAGCGCCGCTGCCGGCCGCTGGGGAGGAGTTCGTGGCGGTCGTCGCTCGTGACTCCCATGCGGTTGGCCAGCAAGTCCTTGGCTTCGGTGAGCGATACGTGGTCGCGCTCGGTGAGCAGGGTGAGTAGCGGCAAGAAGAACTCGTCGTAGGTGGGAACTGCCATGAGTGGAGTTAGGCTAACAGACGCGTCCTCGTGAGGGAACCTGACCACGGAATAGTGGTGTACCTTGTTTGCACGCTCATGGGGCATGACGGAGCCGTGCGGGCGTCATTCTTGCGGGCATTCGGGGCGGCTGGGCCCGCACCAAGGCGGCCGTGGTACTCAGTGCATTGTCGATCCGGGCAGCGCTTTGGTCAGGGGCACGATGGCGGTGGCGGGCTGGTGGTTGGCCAGGTCTACACAGAGGATTCGGAAGCGGTCTTAGTTGTTTGAGCCCGGGTGGTCGCAGCGTGAGTTGCGGCAACAGATCTCTCCGACCACGCCCACCAGCGCGCTGGCCGGGTGTGCTGGTATCCAGGCAAGGCTCTTGGTGAACACTCAGGTGGTGAGGCCGGCGCCGCTTTCGCAGTGGTGCACCACTACGCCGCATTCAGCCGCCCATAGTGGGTTGGCGCCTAGAGCCGCTGGGGCGCGGTGGGCGACCTCAAGCAACTTCGGCTCGTAGGTCTGGAGCTCCGTAGTCTTGTGCTCCGCCTACCACAGGTGTCCCTCCCGTTGTTCCTGCGTTTGGCGTTGGAGTTCTTGTTGGCCCATGGTCTGAGTATCCTCACAATAGGCAACTGAGAACGTGCCGGTCGACGGTGCTCAGGGCGGAATCCATCCCTGGCATTACTCTTGCTCTCGATATGGCGGAGGTGTTCGGTCATGGCAAAGTTTGGACGAGGGCTAAACCGAGAGATCGTCGCGGCCGTCAACCGCGGTGAACTCCGCGAACCATTGACGGTCAGCACAATACGGGAGTTCGTTAGACGGCGTGGCTGGCCGGTGCGTGAATCCCACCTTCGCGTCACGCTGGCCAACGCCGCAAGTATTAGACACAGCCCGACATACCGCAAGTACTTCGAAGCGCTGGGCGACGGGCGCTATCAAGTGCGACGGGAGTATCGTGGTCTCGACTGGTACTAGCACCGTCCCAGCGAAGGCCCATGGCTTGCGTCTGGGTCTACCGATACCCGGCGGCGCCACCCTAATCCTCGACACCGTGTACGGCGCGGTCACCCCCGGCGGCGAAATGGGGTGGTTCCAAAGGTCACCGGTTTGATAGGTAGGCAAGCTCGTCTCGGTGCGCCCTTAGTGTTTCCCACTTACGAGCTCCTCCGTCCAGCGCCTACTTGTTTGTTTGGGGTTTGATCTCTGCGCTTGCGGCTCGTAGGTCTTTGGCAAGGATGTGTAGGGCACGTTCTTGCTCTTCGGGGCTGGCGTTCCCGAGTTTCAAGCCTAGGCGATTGCCGAGGAGCGTATATGTAAGACAGGGCTTGTGTAGATGCTGCAGCGGCACCGTGTTTTCGAAGGGTACGAGCTCCAATGCTCGCTCGAAACCGGATCGAGGCAAGACCCAATCCGTCCTGTCCGGGATGAGCGAGTTGGCCCTAACTCTGCCTGCGGCCCTAAAGAGCGCTGCCGTGACCCGCCCGGTCACCGGCTCCAGTGCGCGGAAGACCGCTGCCCCGGCCAACTCCCGCTCGCGTGAGCCGGAAGCTGCTGTGCCCGCCAGGTCCATCGCCACCTGGTCGAGAGGCCAGAGAACGACGTGCCCCAGCTCGTGCAGCCATACGCGCTCCTCGTCGCGGAACGGCCGCCGGGTCATCATTACGGGGGCGCTCTTCTCCACGATGTCCACTCATGCGTCACCGCTCTGCAACTCACGCGCGAAGTCTACGAGCTCCACGCGGATCGACCAGTCGGAAAGCCCGAGTACGGGTTTCCGCTGCTCCAAGAGCTGAGCCAAAGCCTCCACGCCGACGGATTCGCGACGCCGACTCGGGTACATAACTTCACCATACCGAAGGCGCGCAGCCGTTCGCGCCTGCTGACGCCATGCCCGCCGAGACCACAGCCAGGCGTTTACTGCAGTCGTTGAGGCTCAGCAGATGCCTCGTATTCCCGAAGGCGGCCGTGGCCAACCACCCAAGCAACCACTCACACCCGCTCCGGCGTCGCCCGGCTGTAGCGCTTCAGGAAGTACACCACCTGAGCCACCTCCGATTCGCTCAGCACCACCGGCTCCTTACGCAGGAACGGCCCGAACGCCTTCGGCTCCAGCACCCAGACCGGCGAGCGCTTCGCCGCCTCCGTCCTCTCCACGAACCATCCCGGGAACAAGAGCACCGGCCGCACGGCGTAATCGCGATCCAAGGCTTCCTTCAGCAAGCGCCGCACCCACGTCGCCGCGGCCTTTACTTGCACCACCGGGTTGCGGGGCGGCACGTAACCATCCAGCGTCACGAGCTCGCCGTTGAATACCACCCGCACGTCTCGGTTCACCGGCTTCGAGATAGTCTTCGTCTCGAGTACGAAGATGCCCTGTGGGGCCACCACCACGTGATCGACGTTGAAGTTATCCCCCACGAGGTCGTGCAGCGCTCGGACGCTCGGGTCGCGCAACGTGTCCAGGTACTCTGCGACGGCCCGCTCACCTGCCTGTCCCTGCCGCAGGCGCCTCACTTGCTCCCGCGCCCGCTTCATGCGCGGGACCACGTACACCAGGCTCCCCACGAAAGAGGCTAGTGATACGAAGAACAGCACCTTCGGTGGTGTCCCAAGCAACCACTGCACGCCAGTCATCGCCGTCACGCCGGCAGTAATTGCAAGTAGCACGAAGTTGTCTCCGAGTGCAACATCGCGCACCCGCTCGATCTCTTCGGAAACCGACTGACCCGGCAAGCGAACAGGCGGTGCCCGCAATGGGGACCGCTTCTCAGCTTTATCCACCAGTACAGGTTAATAAGGCAGCGCGGCGAGAGAGGCGATATTTCCGCCGCCGCTCAACCCTCGGACGCCTCCGAACCCGGCCCGCCGTGACCGTAATGCCGACGCACTGCCGGCAACATGCCCACGCCGATGATGCCGACGCCGAGCGCCAGGAGGATCGGCTGCAAGAAGAAGCGCAGGATGGTCATCTGCACCAAGATCCAGACGATGAGCGCTGCGCCGAGACCCATGGCGGCGAACCACGCGACATTGAGGGAAACCCTCGGTGTTCGCGCCCATTTCGGCCGGAACCACAGCATCGGCACCACGAGTATGGGGCAGACCCCCAGCAGGGCGAAGAGGATCACGCCCGGCACGAGGTAGTCATGGAACGGACTGCCGGCCAACAGTGAGACAGGCATTCCGAGCGCGTCACCGGATGGGTCGATGATCAGGCCGGCGCCACCTCCCAGTGCGCTGATGCCAAGGAGAAGCAACAGCACGATCAGTACGTGGACGGCGGCGGGTCTGCTCTTAGCGGCGGCGCGTGACGGCCGCTGCTGGTGAACCTGACCGGGGCTCTTGCTCGGTGAACCGTTCCCTTGCATGAGGGTTGCCTTCTTTCACCTACCACGATAGAGCCGCGTGCGGACCGGCGCGTAGGGTCCATTGCCGCTATCAACTGGAGCGTAACCGGGTTATGGAGGCGCAGAGGCTCGCTGCGTGGACGACGAGGTCGCGTGGCGACCAACGTTGGGGCCAGAGGGCCAGCACGCGGAGGGCCAACCCGGGCGATGTACCCTCGCCGTTCACAGACGAATAGCGCACAGACGAACGACGCGCCATTCTCACCTTCAACACTCACCGCCCCCTCGATTCAGCGAGCCAGAAGTCGAGAAGCCGGTATCCTCACCCCATGACCCACCCGTGGCTGGACGCTTGGCGCTCGGCAGGCATGGAGCCTCAGCTCCTACCGTGTGGCGCCGGCCACCTCCTCACCTCCATGCGAGGAGCAAGGGCAATACCGCTCGACGAGGACGGCCGCCCGCTCCTATGGGTCTCGCCGGCGCTGCAGCCGACGCCGGCCGGGGCTCCCGGCGCAGGCGGGGCACTCACCGAGCGGGACTGGAACACGGGCGGCGAACGGCTGTGGCTGGCGCCCGAGATCCGGTTCATGATCCACGATAGGCGCGACTTCGACGGCAGTTACGAGCTGCAGCCGGCGATGGACCCTGGCGCCTGGGCCGCCGACCGGAGCGAGCCGGGCTGTTTCAGGCAGACGCTGGAGCTGGTCGCGCGCGACAGCAACGAAAGGCTGCAGCTGGACGTGGTTCAGCGCCTAGCCCCTGCCGCCGATCCCCTGCGGCGGGTGGGTCCAAGTGCCGCCGACCCCCTGCGACGGGGAGCTCCAAGTGCCGCCGATCCGCTGCGGCCACGCGCCCCAAGGCCCGTAGTCCGTCACCTGGGTTGGACGCGGGAGGTCCGGCTGCAGCGCACGGCCTCCGACGGCGGCACGGTGCCGTGCCAGGCTTGGGTCATAGCGCAGGTGCCGGCGGGCGGCGTCGCCTGGGTGCCGGGCAGCGCGGGAGCGCGGTTGACGGACTACTTCGAGCCCATCGACGACGCTCACCGTAAACGGGGTGCAGAGCACCTGTACCTCAAGGTCGACGGGCGGCAGCGCTACAAGGTGGGCGTGCGCAGCGGTGAGCACCGCGGCCAGTTGCTCTACTGGCGTGAGGCGGATGGGCACGAGCTGGGGGAAGACCGAGCCTACCTCTACTTGCGCCGCTTCCTCGACCTGCCCTCCAGCCGTTACCTGGAACAGCCGCCGGCCCTGGCCGATCATGAAGGGGACAGCGCCTACGTCTACAACGACGATGGCCGGCACGGCGATTTCGGTGAGCTGGAGGTCCTCGGTCGGGCGCTCGAGCCTCACCAGCCCACGGTCGCCGACTTGTTCGAGATGCACGTCTGGTGGGGGCCGAGGAACGAAGTGGCCGAGGTCGCAAGGGCCTGGCTGGGCGCCGACTGGTACCCCACCCAGGCGTAATTTCTCCTTAAGGCCCGCAGTCTGAGCCGATACGGCTGTGATAAGCTTCACAACGAAGCATTAGGAGGTCGTATGCGAAAGGCACTCGTCCTATTGGCGACGCTTGTACTCTCGGCAGCGTTCGCGCAGAACTCCGTCGAGATCTTCTCGTGGTGGGCCGGCGATGAAGGTCCGGCCTTGGAAGCACTGATCAAGCAGTACGAAACGGACCACCCGGGCGTCGAGGTCATCAACGCCACCGTTACCGGCGGCTCCGGCGTGAACGCCCGCGCGGTCCTCAAGACCCGGATGCTGGGGGGCGACCCGCCCGACTCCTTCCAGGTCCATGCCGGCCAGGAACTGATCGGCACGTGGGTCGTCGCCGATCGCATGGAGGACCTCACGAGCCTCTTCAAGGAGCAGGGGTGGCTGACGGCCTTCCCGCAAGGGCTCCTCGACCTCATCTCCACGGATAAGGGCATCTGGAGCGTCCCCGTCAACATCCACCGCTCGAACGTGCTGTGGTACGTGCCGGCCAACCTCGAGAAGTGGGGCGTCACGGTTCCAGCCGACTGGAACGAGTTCGTGACCACCACGTGCCCGGCCCTACGCACGGCCGGCGTCACCCCGCTCGTGATTGGCGAGAACTGGACCGTCCAGCACCTGTGGGAGTCCGTTGCGGTCGCCGAGATGGGTCCGGACGGCTGGCGCGGCCTGTGGGACGGCTCGGTCGCCTTCGATAGTCCCGAGGCCCAAGCGGTCTGGGAGACCTTCGACAAGGTCCTCGCTTGCACCAACGCCGACTTCACCGGCCTCTCCTGGCAGCAGGCCACGGACCGCGTGGCTAACGGCCAGGCGGCCTTCAACGTGATGGGCGACTGGGCGGCCGGCTACATGGCCACCACGCTCGGCCTCGAGCCCGGCACGGGCTTCGCCTGGGCCGCCTCGCCCGGCACCGACGGGGTGTTCATACTGCTCGCAGACTCCTTCGGCCTGCCGAAGGGCGCCCCCGACCGCGACAACGCCTTGGCCTGGCTCGAGCTGGTCGGCTCGAAGAAGGGGCAAGACATCTTCAACCCCCTCAAGGGCTCCATCTCGCCGCGCCTCGATAGCGACCTCTCGAAGTACAACGCCTACGGCAAGTCTGCGGCCGCCGACTACCAGAGCGACACCCAGGTGGGCTCGCTCGTGCACGGCGCCGTTGCCAACGAGACGTTCATGAGCGATTTCGCGACCGTCATGGAGACGTTCCTGAGCAACCGTGACGCGGCCGAGGCCGCCAGCCTCGCCGCCGAGCTTGCGGGGCGTGCTCACATCGGTAACTAGCCCGGTCCTGACGGGCTGAACTGATTGGTAGGGGTGGCGCGTCCTTAGGTGCGAGCCACCCCTTCCGGTAGGGTCCAAGTACCGGTAGGGTCCAAGTACCGGTAGGGTCCGAGTACCGCGAGGGTCCGAGTACCGCGAGGGTTCGAGTACCGCTAGGGTCCAAGTTCCACGAGGGTCCAACTTCCGCACCATTGCCCGCGCCACAGCGCGCGCCATGCAGAAACGAGGGGTAGGACGTGAAGCTCCACGGCGACCGCGTGACGGCTTTCCTGATGCTCTTGCCCTCGCTCATCTTGTTGGCGATCTTCGTTTACGGCTTCATCGGGCGCACCGCCTACGTGTCGACCACCGACTGGGGCAGCAACCCGGCGCAGGCGCTCGCCCTCGAGCCGCAACTCGAGCCCGTCGGCGCGGCCAACTACGTGGGGCTCTTCACCTCGCGCTTCAACGCGCGGTTCCGCCAGGACCTCGTCAACACCTTCTTTTTCACGCTGTTCTTCCTCGTCGGCTGCCTCGGCCTCGGCCTCGGCCTCGCCATCCTGCTCGACCAGCGGGTGCGCGGGGAGGCCGTGTTCCGCACCATCTTCCTATTTCCATTCGCCCTGGCGTTCATCGTCACGGGCACCATCTGGCGCTGGATGCTCCAGCCGCAGGGCGGCCTGAACGTCCTGCCGACGCTCGTCGGGCTGCCTAAGCTCGAGCTGCCGTGGCTCACCACCAGGCAACAGGTGTGGCGCTTCGACTGGCGGCACCTCCCCGCCTACCTCGCCGTGATCGTCGCGCTGGTGTTGCTGATCTTCGCCTGGCGGGCGTGGCGCAACCAGCGCCGCGGGCGCGGGGCGACCCTCGGCGTGGTGGCGCTGGCGCTCGGCGTCTGGGGCGGCTTCGGGGCCCCCGGCCTCACGTTCCTGCCTTACAGCGAGCTGCATGGCTTCAACGTCGCGTTCATAGGCATCGTGTTGGCGGCGGTGTGGCAGATGTCCGGTTACACGATGGCGCTCTACTTGGCGGGCCTGCGCGGCGTGCCCGAGGAGCTGCGCGAGGCGGCGCGGAGCGACGGCGCCAGCGAGTGGCAGCTCTACCGCCACGTCATCCTCCCGCTGCTAGGGCCCATCACGCTGTCGGCAATGATCATCCTGGGCCACATCAGCCTCAAGATCTTCGACCTCATCTGGGCCATGGCGGGTTCCGACAACGCCGTCACCGACGTGCCCGCGCTGCTCATGTACCTCCGCACCTTCCGCGGCAACCAGTTCGCCGAGGGCGCGGCCATCGCCATGGTGCTGCTGGTCATGGTGGCGGCCGTCATCGTGCCGTACCTGTGGACGAGCCTGCGGAGCGAGGTGCGGCGATGAGCCTCACCACGCTGCCCCGGATCCAGAAGCGCCGCAGCCCCTGGCGGCCCGTCGTCTACCTCCTCCTCGTGTTGGCGACCATCTTCTACCTCCTGCCCATCTACCTCGTGCTGGTGACGGCCCTCAAGGAGGCTACCGACATCCAACTCGCGACCACCTGGAACCTGCCCAACCCCTGGAGCTGGGGCAGCTTCGTCACCGCCTGGCAGGCGTTCGCCCCGAAGCTGCGGAACTCGCTGGTGCTGGCCGTCTTCGCGACGGTCGGCTCCGCCATGCTGGGCTCCTTGAACGGCTACGTGCTCTCTAAGTGGCGCTTCCCCGGCGCCGGCATCGTCTTCCCTCTCATGCTCTTCGGCATGTTCATCCCCTACCAGGCGATCCTCATCCCGCTCTTCCAGTTCCTCAAGAGCGTGGGGCTCTACGGGAGCATCTGGGGCCTCATCCTCACCCATATCGTCTACGGCCTGCCGATCACGACCCTCATCTTCCGCAACTTCTACGCCGAGATCCCCGACGAGATGCTCGAGGCCGCCAAGATCGACGGGTCGGGCTTCTTCGGCATCTACGCCCGCATCATGTTCCCGCTGTCGGTGTCGGGCTTCGTGGTGGTGATCATCTGGCAGTTCACCCAGATCTGGAACGAGTTCCTGTTCGCCGTCACGCTCACGAACCAGGCGTCGCAGCCGATCACCGTGGCGCTCGCGCAGCTTGCGGGGGGCGAGGCGGTGAAGTGGAACCTGCCCATGGCCGGGGCGATCCTGGCGGCCCTACCGACCCTCCTCATCTACATCGTGCTGGGCCGCTACTTCATCCGCGGGCTCCTGGCGGGCTCGGTGAAGGGATGAGGGCGCTTGGCTGACCCGACGCTCGAGCCGGCGAGGTTCGACCTCGAGAAACATCCGCACCGCCGCTACAACGCGCTCTCGGGTGACTGGGTGCTCGTCTCGCCGCACCGCACAGAGCGGCCCTGGCAGGGCAAGGTAGCCGCGGCCGGCGAGCGGCGCCCCGAGTACGACCCGACCTGTTACCTCTGCCCGGGCAACGAGCGGGCGGGGGGCGTGAGGAACCCACAGTACACCGAGACGTTCGTCTTCGAGAACGACTTCGCGGCCCTGCTGCCGGACACGCCCGCCGCCCGCGCTGACGGGCTCCTCCGGTTCGAGTCGGTGCGGGGCGAGTGCCGCGTCCTGTGCTTCTCGCCGCGCCACGACCTCACGCTCGCCCTCATGAACCCGTCCCAGCTACGCACCGTCGTCGACCTCTGGGTGGCGCAGCAGCGCGAGCTGCAGGAGCGCTGGCGCTGGGTGCAGATCTTCGAGAGCAAGGGCGAGATCGTGGGGGCAAGCAACCCACACCCGCACGGGCAGATCTGGGCGAGTGACTTCCTACCGGTGGAGGTGGCCAAGGAGGACGACCGGCAACGGCGCTACTTCGAGGCGCACGGCTCGCCGCTGCTCATCGACTACGCGCGGCTCGAGGCCGAGCGCGGCGAGCGGGTGGTGACCCAGAACGAGCACTGGTTGGTCGTCGTTCCCTTCTGGGCCTACTGGCCCTTCGAGGCGTTGGTGCTGCCGCGCAGGGCGGTGGCGCGCCTCACCGACCTCTCCGACGAGGAGCGGGACGCCCTCGCGAGCGTCCTGAAGATCATGTTCGTCAAGTTCGACAACCTTTTCGAGACGTCGTTCCCCTACTGCTCCGGCTGGCACGGCGCGCCGTCGGGTACGGGTGGGGCGCACTGGCAGCTCCACGCTCACTACTACCCGCCCCTGTTGCGAAGCGCCAGCGTCCAGAAGTTCGTCGCGTCTTACGAGTGGCTGGCGGAGGCGCAGCGCGACCTCACCCCCGAGGGTGCCGCGGCCAGGCTCCGCGAGCAATCGGGGCGGCACTACCTCGAGGCGCCGGCGGGCCGATGAGCGACTTAGCGGGCGTCTTAGGCGCCTTCCGCGAACGGTTCGGCGGCGAGCCCGAGGTGGTGGTGCGGGCGCCCGGGCGCGTCAACCTCATCGGCGAGCACACCGACTACAACGACGGCTTCGTGTTGCCCATGGCTATCGACCGCACGATGTGGGTCGCGCTGCGGCCCCGTTCCGATCGCAGCGTGCGGGTCCATGCCCTCGACTTCGGCGCGTCGGGAACCTTCGAGCTGGATGGCCTGGAGCGGGGAGAGGGCTGGCTCGAGTACGTGAAGGGCGTCGCCTGGGCGCTGCAGGAGGCGGGTTACTCGCTGGCGGGCTGGGAAGGCGTCCTCGGCGGCAACGTTCCGCTCGGCTCCGGCCTCTCGAGCTCGGCGGCCGTGGAGCTCGCCACGCTGAGGGCCTTCCACGAGGTGTCGGGCTTCCCCTGGGACGAGGAGGAGATGGCGCGCCTCGGCCAGCGTGCCGAGAACGGCTGGGTCGGGGCCAACACCGGCATCATGGACCAACTGATCTCGGCGGCGGGCCGCGAGGGGTACGCCCTGCTCATAGACTGCCGGACGCTCGCGACCGAGCCGGTCACGCTGCCGCCGAACACGGCCGTGGTGGTCATGGACACGGCCACCCGCCACTCTCACACCGACTCCGGCTACAACGAGCGGCGGGCGAGGCGGCGGCGAGCCACTACCGGGTGCCGGCGTTGTGCGACCTCACCCTCGAGCGGCTCGAAGCCGGGGCCGCCGGCCTCCCCGAGCCGGTCTACCGGCGTGCCCGGCACGTGGTGACGGAGAACGCCCGCACGCTCGAGGCCGCCGAGGCGTTGCGCGAAGGCGACGCGACGACGATGGGGCGGCTCATGAACGAGAGCCACGACAGCCTCAGGGACGACTTCGACGTGACCACGGACGCCCTCAACAAGATGGTCGAGTGCGCTCGAGACCAAGACGCGTGCTACGGCGCGCGCATGACGGGCGGAGGCTTCGGCGGCTCGGCTGTGGCCCTGGTGGAGGAGGCGGGCGCCGCGGCCTTCATGGAGGCGGTGGCCGCGTGCTACGAGGCGGACACGGGGTTGAGTCCGGCACTGTACTTGTGCCATGCCGCCGCTGGGGCCAGCACGTTGACGCCGTAACCGGCCGCCCGCGGCCGGGGCGGCAAGCCTAGAAGTTGATCGAGATGCAACTCAAGTTGCGCAGGGCATCGGTTCCACCCGTCACGTCAAAGTTGTAGGTCAGTTGGTTCCCAGCCACGCCCATGGCCCGAACCTCGAGCCTTGCGCCATCCACGAGGCCGGCCAGGAAGTGCCCGAGCGCATCGCCGCTGAAGAAGACTGCATCTTTACTGACTGCAACGCTCAGCAGTTCCGTAACGGCTGCCTCGGAATCGAACTGCCACGTCGTCGCCGCGTACCAGAAGGTGGCGCTATCAGGCTCTTTTTGCTCGGTCCTCGATATGTGTAGTTCGGCAGTGGTGACGTACATCTCCAGCCAGTCGCCTCCGTCACACCTGACGACGACGTTGCCGTCTTCGGAGTTCTCGGACCTCAGCAGGACGTAACTCGTGTCCTTGTCGCGGGCGTCGTCATGCCTTTCGACGAAGTTCCATCCGCCGGCGAACCCTACCGACAGCACCGCAAGCGCGAATATCGCAACGACCACCTGTTTCATTTCGTGCTGCCTCTCCGGGGCTCGGAGCCACCGATATAGGTGCTCGTCATCGCCTGCCCTCCCAAACGGTCTTTCCCGTAGCCGATGCCCCCGCACGCAAGATGGGCGGCGTCCCAACCTAGGAACGTCAACAATCCTGTGGATCTCATGCATCGAGGTTACGGAAAGCCGCTTAATTTCCCCTTAAGCGGGGGCCTTCGAGGGAGGCCGGGGTTCGAGCGTTGCGCCCCTTATAGTGCCGCCATGCCCGCAGACCCCCTCGTGATCCCCGAGCCCGTTGCTCGCCGCTTCATCCTCGGCCGCCAGGGCTTGTGGCCGGGGCGCCGTTGGGCTGGTCGCAGCGGCACGGAGCAGGCGATGCGCGCCGTCGAGCACCTGCAGCTCGACCCGCTGAACATCACGGCGCGCAGCCAGGACCTGATGCTGCACGCCCGCGTGGCCGATTACGCGCCGGAGAGTTGGCAGCAGCCGACCTACGACGAGCGCAAGTTCTTCGATTGGGGTGGTTGGCTGGCCGTGCGTCCCATGGAGGAGCTGCCTTACTTCCGTCACTACATGGTGGAGGCCGCACAGGAGCCGCAACATACCGACTGGGCCAAGGCGCACGCCGCCCTGCTGGCAGAGATGCGGGCCGTGGTGCGCGAGGAGGGCCCAGTGAGCAACCGCGACTTCGCCATGGCCTCGCGCAACCGCGTGAACAGCTACCGCGGCCGCAAGGACAGCGCGCTGGCGCTCTACCACCTGTGGCGCACGGGCGAGGTGATGATCCACGGCCGCGAGCGCTTCGAGCGCAGTTACGACCTGACCGAGCGCATCGCACCGGCCGAGCTCATCTGCGAGGCGCCGGCGCACGAGGCCGAGCGGTTCATGATGCTCAAGCGCGTGGCTTTCGAGGGTCTGCACGACCGGGGCGGCAGCGCCTTCCCCATTCCCGGCGCCTACCGCGTGGGGGAGGTCCGCGAACTCCTCGACGAACTGACCCATGACGGGCTACTCGTTGCCGTTCAAGTGGAGGGCCGGCGCGGCAAGCAGCACCTGCTGGCAACCGACTTGCCTCTGCTCGAGGCTTTACTTTCAGGGCGAGTACCCGAGGCCTGGCAGCCGGTGGGCCTCACCACTAGCGACGCCGTGACTTTCCTCGCCCCGCTCGACCCGGTGTCGGCGCGCGGCCGAGCCGCCAAGGTCTTCGGTTTCGATTACGTGTGGGAGGTTTACAAGCCCGTCGACAAGCGCAAGTGGGGCTACTACGTCCTACCCATCCTCTGGGGCGACGCGCTGGTGGCACGCGCCGACCTGAAGCTCGACCGCTCGACCAACACGCTACAGGTGCTTGGCTTCTGGCTCGAGGAGCCCGCCACCGGCAAGGACGCGGCCTTCGCTACCGCCTTGGGGCGGGGCTTCGCCAACCTCCGGCGTTTCTTGGCGGCCGAGAGGCTGGACGTGAGTGCCATCCGCCCCGTCGCCTTGCGCAAGGAGGTGCGCAAGGTGGCCGCCTCGTCGGGGGAGTGATCGGGTCAACGGTCGTGCGGGGCTACGGCAGCGCTTGGTCGAAGCGCTGCACCTCCACCAGGTAGCCGTGCGGGTCGCGCACGAGGAAGCGGGTGATGCCGAACGCCGCCACGTGTTCGACGGGCGTGCTGGGCCGAGCGCCGCGCGCGGTGAGCTCGTCGTACGCGGCTTGCACATCGCGCACCAATAGGGTGAGGAACACGCGGTGCTGTCCCGGGATGACGGGACTCCCGAGGCAGAAGCCTACGTAGGCGCCTTCCCGCACGCGGTAGATGCGGCACGTCCCCTGATCGCGGACGAGTTCGAGGCCGAGGACGCCCCGGTAGAAGCCGTCGGCGGCGTCGAGGTCGTGCGTGGGCAGGAAGGTGAGGAACGCGTCGGGCTGCATGAGGCCCTCAGGATGGCACATGGAACGGCTGGACCGCGGCGGGGACGGTGATTACCCCGGCGTGGTTGCGCCCGACGGGGATTACCCCGGTGTGTCTGCCGCGACGGTGATTGCCCCGGTGCGAACGCGGTTACGGTGGTTGCCCGGTGCGATCGCGGCGAGGGTGCCTGTTGCACCGATGCCCTTCGCCTTCTGGCGCGATGTCGGGCGTCATGTGATATAAACATCACATGTCCAGCAGTCTCGTGGCCGCGAACGCCGCCGCTTCTCCTTACGCGGGCGGACTCACCGGCGCCACGCGGGCCGAACCTAGCCGATCCGCCGACCCAGACCGAGCCGCAGACGCCTTCTGGAAAGCGCTCGCCAGCCCCTGGCGCCGCCAGATCCTCGACGCCCTAAGGGGCGGCCCCCTGACCACAGGCGAGCTGGCTGAGCACCTGCCGAAGCTCTCCCGCTTCGCCGTCATGCAGCACTTGGACGTGCTCACGGACGCCGGCATCGTTCTGGTAGAGCGTCGCGGCCGGCACCGCTTCAACCACATCAATGCGGCCCCGCTGCGTGGGTTCTACGAACGTTGGGTCGGCCGCTTCGCGGACGCGGCCGCGAGCGAGATGACCGCCCTGAAGCGGCATCTGGAGGAGGAGGCCATGGCGAACGAATCGGTGAGGGTCATACGAATGGAGAACGAGCTCGGCTTCGCCGCGCCGCCCGAGCGCGTGTTCGCGGCGCTGACCGACGCAGAGCAGGTCTTGAAGTGGTTCCCGTACACGTACGGGGAGAAGCGCGTGCAGCGCGTGGTGCTCGAGCCGCGCGTCGGTGGGGCGCAGTACGAGGATTGGGGCGACGGGCGCGGCTACTTCTACGGCCACGTGACCGAATGGGACCCGCCGCGCCGCTACGCGGTCCGTTCGCGCCTTCATGCCGGCACCGTGATGGACACGGCCCTTGCCATCGAAGCCACCGAGGCGGGTTCGGTGTTGCGGTCGTCCAGGGTAATCGTCGGACCCATCGACGACGAGCAGGAGCGGGGCATCAGGTTCCACGGCGACCTCGGCCGCTTCGAGGAGGCAATCCGCAAGGTGGTGGAGGGAGAGCGAGCATGACCGACAAGGCCAGCAAGTACGTACGGACCGCCACCGCGAACGTCGAGGCCCAGACGGGCATGTCCGTCGAGGAGATCTTCGAGATGATGGGTGGCTGGGGCACGTTGAAACACGGCGAGCTAGTGTCACGCTTGAAGGAGAAGCTCGGCCTCGGCCACGGCCACGCCAACATGCTGGTGCACGACTTCCGGGAGCGTCTCGAGGCCGCAACCGGCGTCGCCGCCTCGCCCGCCGATCCTCTTGACGCAATCTACGCCGGTAAGAAGGCAGAACTGCGGCCGCTGCACGAGGCCGTTCTCGCGCGGCTGCAGGGCATGGGCCAGTTCGAAGTGGCGCCCAAGAAGGCGTACGTCAGCCTCCGCCGGGCGAAGCAGTTCGCCACGGTGGGCCCCGGCTCGCGTGGCCGGCTCGAGGTGGGCATCAACCACCGCGGCGCCGCGACGACAGAGCGTTTGGAGTCGCTCCCGGCCGGGCAGATGTGCACGCACCGCGTGTACCTGACGTCGGCGGACGAGGCGGACGACGAGTTCGTGGGGTACGTGCGGGCGGCGTACGAAGCGGCCGCGTGAAGCCGCGCTGACGCGCCGATGGGTGCGGGGCGCGCTTGGGGGCGAGGCTGGAGGCCCCGAGGCTCACCATGCCGGCGCGTTCTTTCCTGGGCGCAAGTGGTGGCGAGGCGTACGCCCACCGATGTCTAAGATACTTGACATGAAGTCGCCTGTTCTTTACACTCCTGATGTAAAGGATGTTTGACGCCAAGGGCCCCGGCCCTCGAGGAGGCGACGATGTCGCAAGAAGAGAGAACGACGTGGGTGAGTGGCGTAGTCACGCTGTTGGCGGCGGCCTGGTACGGCTGGACCGCGTTCGGTGGGTTCGGCCGGGTCCCCGTGGACCAGATCGCGTATCAGCGGCCGCTGATCATCGCCGTGGTCGCGATGATCGTCGGCAACATCGTGGGTGCCGTCGTGCTCACGGCTGGTGCGGCGATCAGGGCCGAGGTGACCAGTAGCGGCTCGGCGAAGGCCATCGACCGCAAGGACGAGCGCGACGCTTCCATCGGGGCGCGCGGCGACCGCGCGGGGTTCTACGTGGTGTCGTCGCTGACGGTCGGCGTGCTGGCCCTGGCCATGCTGGAGGTGCCGCACTTCTGGATCGCCAACGGCGCGTTCGCGGCGCTGGTCTTGAGTGGGCTGGTGAGCGCCGTGGTCAGGCTCGTCGCGTACCGCCGGGGGTTCTAGCCATGACCAAGCCGACGCGGGTGACGAACGACATCCGCGCGCTGCGCTTCGCCGCCGGCGAGATGACGCAGGCGGAGCTGGCCGACCGGGTCGGGTTGACGCGCCAGACCATCATCGCCATCGAGCAGGGTCGCTACTCCCCTTCGCTCGAGGTGGCCTTCAAGATCGCGCGTGCGTTCGGCGTTCCGCTGGAGCGGGTGTTCGGCTACCCGGAGGAGGAGTAGTAACGGCCTCCGACACCCCGCGCACCGGCGTCTCGCTGCTTCGCGCCACCGGCCGGGCAAGACGAGCATGGCGAACGTCGCCCGGTTCATGGCCGAGCTCACGGCTGACCCAGCGACCCGGCGGCGTTGGCGCGGACAGATGCCCGTGATCGTGAACGAGACGCAAGGCAGATAGCGTAGTGATGTCGATCGGGTGGAAGCGGTGGGAGCGCCGCTACTAACTTTGGCTGGCTCACGACGCCCCCAAAGCGCAGGCGCTCAGTCTTCGTTAGTCGCGTATCCCTCGATGATCTCCCCACCGGCCAAGACCGCGTCGTACTCGACGAACGGCTCGGACATCACGTTTCCGTCCCTGTTCGCCTCACCCGCGGCGTGATAGGTGCCCGTGATACGAAAGCCCTCTTTGTCGATCAGGTCCCAGTCGTCGGTCGTGCCAGTCACCTCGATGGCGCCGAAGAACATGCGGAACCAGTTGTTGCTGTACAAGACGACCATGCTGCCCCCGGTTATCTTCTCGCGCTCGGGCGTGCCGTCATAAACGCCGAACTCGCCGTCCCACCTGCCCGATGCCCGTAACGCGGTGGTCTTGACGGCCACGCTCGCGGTATTGGGCCCACCCGCGAGCCCGGTTGCGGTGGCGGTGATGGTGTGACTACCCGGCGCAGGCGCCGCCAGTTCCGCCGACCACGCGCGCCTACCGGCCGAGGCGGCGGCGAGAGTGGCCGTGACCGGCGCTCCTCCACCGACGGTAACCTTGACACCGGCGCCGTCCACCACGCTTCCCTCGACGAGGATGGCGCTACCTGCGACGAACTCCTGGTCGGGTTGCGGTGAGGTGATCACCACTTCGGCCTGCGGCTGAGGTTGGGGTTGGGCGCCGCATGCCGAGAGGAGGGCGACCGTGAGGGCTAGGGCTAGCAGTCCAGTGGTTCTCATGTGCCGAAGTTACTGGCGAGCTCTTAAATCTGGTTTAAGTGAAGTCCGCCGAGGCGCTGACTGGCGGCGGCTCGGGCGAGAACGCGCCGGCCGGCGTGATGAGCGGCATGCCGACGTGGGTTTGGCGGTGGATAACGTCGCGGCCGGTCGTCCCACACGAAGCGGGCGCGGCCGAGCACGCTCGCGTTGCGGCGCTGGGGCGCTGGGTCCTGGCGTTCGTGAAGCCCTAGCCGCCCATCCCCACCAGGGCCGAGCGCTTCGCCATCCCTGTGGCTATCGCGTCAAGAAGCGCCGTGGCTTCATGAGCGTGCCCTGCAGGGGTGACGGCTTGGATCGCAGTAGGAACCTTCGCGGCGACGTCCGCCATCCATTCCCGAGCAAGGGTTTCGTCGATGCCGGCGCGGTTCGCCGTCTGTACGAAGTGCCTCGGAACGATGTCGTTCACACGGTCGTCTCGGCGCAGCGCCCGCAGCCGCACGCCCTTGACCCAAGTCAAGGCACTCAACTTGCCAACCGACGTTCAATCGACGAATCGGTCCTAGAACGACCGCGAACGACTATCATGCCGAAAGCACCTCGTCCTGCGAACGTTGGTTCGCCGCTGGCTGCCACTCGTCGTTCGGGGGCCGCCGGGTGTCCGGCAGCGCCGCATGACGTGGAAACGGGAGGCAACGTGATCTCTGACTCGAGCGCGCACCAAGACCACTTTTTCGACAGGGAAGGCGGGCCCGGCTGATGGCGCAGAACGCCCCCGTACTCAGGGTCGGACGACCGCTAGCCATCAGCAAGACGAGCGTCGAACCGGTGGCCGACACCGACACCGCCTGGACGCGGCTCATCTACTCCTACGCGTCGTGGGCCACCGTCTGGCTCATCTGGGGCACCCTGATCGGGCTCTACCTCAGCCTCAAGTTCGCCGCCCCCGATATGGAACACATCGCGTGGCTGTCTTACGGCCGGCTGCGTCCCGTGCACACCAACACCGTCTTCTGGGGCTGGTCCTCGCTGGCCATGATGGCGGCGGCCCTCTACGTCGTGCCCCGCACCAGCCAGCGGCGGCTCTGGTCCTACCCGCTCGCTTGGGTCAGCCTCTGGCTCGTGAACATCGCCGTGCTGGCGGGCGACCTGCTGCTCATGGCCGGCATCAACAACGGTGGCCAGGAGTACCGCGAGTTCATCTGGCCCGTCCAGGCAGTGTTCGCCACCGGCGTCATCCTCATCGCCTACAACTTCATCCGCACCATCGCCGACCGGGGCATCGAGGAGATCTACATCTCCAACTGGTACATCATGGGCGGCCTGCTCTGGACCATCCCACTGCTGGTCATCGCCTACATACCCTTCTACCAACAGAACGCCATCAGTGAGACGGTCATCCAGGGTTACTACATGCACATGGGCGTGGGCATGTGGTTCACGCCGGTGGTGCTCGGCCTCACCTACTACGTGCTGCCGAAGTTGTTGAACAAGCCCATCTACTCGTACTCCCTGGGCGTCCTGGCGTTCTGGACGCAGATGGTCTTCTACTCGCTCATCGGGGCGCACCACTTCGTTTTCGCGCCCACGCCGTGGTGGCTGCAGACGGTGGCCATCATCTTCAGCGTCGGCATGATCATCACGCTTGCCGCCGGCACCGGCAACTTCCTGCTCACCATGCGTGGGAGCTTCCGCACCATCGCCCGCTCGTACAGCCTGCCGTTCATCCTGGCGGGGGTCATCTCGTACTTCCTCTTCTCCGCCCAGGGGTCGCTCGAGGCGCTCCGCAGCGTGCAGGGGCTGTGGCACTTCACCAACTACACCGTGGCGCACTCGCACCTCACTATGTACGGCTTCGTGGTGCTGCTCATCTGGGGCGCCCTGTACGGCATCCTTCCCCGGCTTACCGGCCACGAACCACCCCAGTTCTGGGTAGGGGTGCACTTCTGGTTCGCCGTCGTCGGCCTCGTGCTCTACGCGACGGCCCTCATGTTCGGCGGCACGATCCAGGGACTCAGCTGGATGAGCGGATCGCCGTTCATCGAGTCGGTCAAGGCCATGGCCTCGTACTGGCTCTGGCGCGCCGTGGGCGGCACGCTCATGTTCTTGAGCCACTGCATATTCGCCTACAACATGTGGACCATGCGCCCCCGTCCCGCCACCAGCCCCGCCAAGGCGCCGGTGGCCGAGGTAGCGCAGTGAACTTCCACAAGAACCACTGGTTGCTCTTCAGCGTCATTTGCTTCGGCTTCATCGGCCTGTCGCTCATCGTGGGCATCTTGCCGGCCATCTGGGTGCAGAACAACTCGGAACCGATGCCTGGGGCGCAGCCCATGACCGAGATCGTGCAGCGCGGCATCGACGTTTACGTTGCCGAAGGCTGCGTGGCGTGCCACACGCAACAGGTGCGCCCCCTCGAGATGGACGCCGTTTGGGGCCGGCCTTCCGCCCCCGGCGACTACGCCTACGTGACCCCGAGCTCATGGTGGGCGCCTTACGCCCCGGCCGTGCTCGGCAGTGAACGGACCGGACCCGACCTCACCAACGTGGGCGCCAGGCAGTCGAGCGACGTGTGGCAGTACATGCACCTCTACAACCCGCGCTCGGTGGTGCCGGACTCAGTCATGCCCGCCTACCCCTGGCTGTTCGACCGCGTGACTACGGTGCCGAGCGGCAAGACCGCGGTGCCGGTGCCCGCCCACTTCGCGCCCAAAGACGGTTCGCTGGTGGTTCCCAACGAGAAGGGCGAGGCCCTGGTGGCTTACTTGCTCTCGCTGAAGCAACCGTCCTTGACCGCCGCTCCAGTTACCCTGGAGCCGGAGGCCGCTGAGCCGGCGCCGGCCGGCGAGCCCGAACCGGCCGGCGAGCCGCAAGCCGCGACCGAGCCGGAAGCCGCCGCCGAACCCGAACCGGCCGCCGAGCCGCAAGCCGCCGCCGAGCCAGAAGCCTCGGAAGCACCGGCCACGCCGGAGCAGCCGGAAGCCGCCCCGGCCCCAGCCGCGACGCCAGAGCCGGCCGCGCCGGCCGCCGCCGAAGAGCCGGCCGCGCCGGTCACCGCTGAAGAACCGACCACTCCCGCTCCACCCGCAGCCGAGGAGGCAACTACCCCCGCCGCAGAAGAAGCGCCGATCTCTTGGGACGAGGAGTTGGGCAGCGCCACCTACACCGCCCACTGCGCCGCCTGTCACCAGGCCACGGGGCAGGGCATCCCGAACGCGTTCCCGCCGCTGGCGGACGACCCGGTGGTCACGGCCGACGACCCCACCGAGCACGTGACCACGGTGCTGCACGGCAAGCAGGGCTCGACCATCAACGGCGTCACGTACGGTGCGGCCATGCCGCCGTTCGCGGCACAGCTCAGCGACGAGGAGATCGCCGCCGTCGTCAACCACGAACGGACCAGTTGGGGTAACTCGGCGCCGCTCGTGACCCCTGCGGACGTGGCCGCCCTGCGCGGAGGCGGGCAATGACTACGTTCCTCAGCCTGGTTCTCACGCTTCAGAACCAGATGAACGGCCACGGAGGGACCGATCCCCTCGAGCACTTCACGCTGCTGCCGGCCGGCCACCACGTTGCCGACCCGGCGGGCAGCTACGAGTACGTCCTCGTGGTCGCGGGCGTGATCATCACGCTGCTCGTCACGTTCTTCACGATCAAGTTCTTCTTCAAACCGGGCGAAGCCGGCGCCGGCCACATCAAGCGCCGGATCCTGCGGGACGACCGGTGAGGGGGTTTCTGCCATGAGCGACGAGCGAAACGAGACCGGCGGCCTTCCGGGCGGCGTTCCAGTCGGCCCGGGCGAAAACGCCGCGTCGAGGGAAGACCTTAGCCGTATCGACGTGTACCTTGACGGCGGCACCGAGCCCATCGTCAGCTACCGGCCGCCGGTCAGCTTCGAGCTCGACTCCACGCAACTGGACGACGGAGACCACGTCCTGCGCATCGAGGCGCGCGACTCCTCCGGCACGAAAGGTGTTCGCGTCGTGCCCTTCACGGTGCGGAACGGCCCGGGGATTGCCCTACACGGCCTGACCCCGGGCGACGTCCTCGACGGGAAGGTGCAGATTCTCGTCAACGCCTACGGCGGCGCGAACGAGAAGTACTGGGAACCGTCGCGCGCCGAGACCCCGGCGCCCATCCCCACCTGGACTTGGGTGCTCGTCTTGTTCATCGTTGCCTTCGGGGTGTTCTACGGGGTGCGTCACTGGAACCCGTCTCCCGACTTCGCGTCCACGCCCACGTTCAGTTCCACCACCGCCCAGACGAGCCAGGCTCCTGGCGCAGTCGGCGGGCCCGCCGGCGCGCCCACGGGCCAGGGCGGTGCCAAAGGGGAGGCCCTCTACTCCAACCTTTGCGCGGCCTGCCACCAGGCCGGCGGACAGGGCCTGCCGGGCGTGTTCCCGCCGTTGGCGGGTGACCCGGTCGTGACCGCCGCCGACCCTACCGAGCACATCAGTACCGTGTTGCACGGCAAACAGGGTTCGACCATCGACGGCGTCAGCTACGCCGCGGCCATGCCGGCGTTCGCGGGACAGCTGACGGACGAGGAGGTGGCCGCCGTCGTGAACCACGAGCGCACGAGTTTCGGCAACTCGGCCCCCACCGTTACCGCCGACCAGGTAGGCGCTTTGAGATAGTCGAGCAGGTGCACGCTTGCGGGGAGCGCCCAGCGCGGCGCGCCCCGCGCGGTGCGGCACGGGGCGCTCCCGGCGCCGCAGCGAACGGCGGCCCCCCACGCCGAACCGCACGGAGGGCCCCACCCCGAACCGAACGGCGCGCCCCACGCTGAACCCAATGGCGCGTTCTACGCCGAGCCGAGCGGCCCCCAAGCTCAGCGGCCGAACACCGCGTCCGACAGTAGTACGACGTCCACGTCGGCGCCGGCCAGGTGCGCGAAGACCGACGCCAGGTCTTGGCTGAAGTACCAGGTGTCTATGTCGCTCACCTCGGGCACGATCTGATGGAACACCAGCACCAACCAGCTGTGCTCCCTGGCCGCGCGGTCGATGGCCGCGTTGATGACCGCAGGCGTGTCGAGGAGAGAGACGCTCAGCGCGCGTAACCGGTAGGGGTCCGCCGGTGGCCAGGTCTCGAGCCCCTGTGAACGGACGATGGTTCGGCCCGCCGCGAAGTACTCATGGACGCGCGCGAGCGACGCCTCGTCGAAGCCGCCGTATGGGTAGGCGATGACGTCGGCACCGCGCCTGAAGCCATGCTCGAGTATCCACGACTTCACGCCGGCCAACTCGGACACCAGGTCCTCGTCCGAGAGGGTGTCGAGGCCACCGGACTCCAGGGGGGTCTTGTGGTGCGCGATGACCTCCCAACCCCCGAACCGCTCGGCGATCTGCAACTCCTCCAGGGTCATGAAACTCGGTTGGCCGATCAGGTCGACGATGACCGCGATGCTCGCCTTGAGACCCAAGGCCTGCGCCAGTGGTAGGCCGAACCGGAAAGCGCCGTCTCGCGCGTCGTCGAACACCAGCGAGACCTTCCCGCGGGGCGGGCGCGGCACGGTCGCCAGCACATCGAACCAAGCCGTCACCGGACCGTCGCCCTGGTCCTTGAGGCTGAGTTGGATGTCGGTCACCCGGCTGAGGTCGATGTTCGGTGCGGTGCCACCGCTGGTCAGCCCCAAGCTGGAGGTGATCGTGAACCAGTCGTCGTCGAGGGCGTAAGTGTCGGCCTTGTCCCTACGGCCGGTAAGGACGGGGAACGCGTCGTAGGTCTCGAAGCCGTCGGTGCTCAAGTACACGTACAGGTAGTCGAGGTGCTGCACGCCGTTCAGCTTCAGGCCGAGCTTCAGGAACGCCCCACTCAGGTCGAGCGGCCCCAGGTTGCGGGCCCGGATGTTGACCTGTGCGCCGTCGCCGTCGGTCGTCACCTTCAGGGAGCGCGTGCCGATGAGAACCTCCGCGAGGTCCGCTTCCGCGCTGCCCGCGGTGCTCTGTTTGGTGAAGGCCGAGTCGAACTGGAACGCGTCGATGACCTTGCCCGGACCCAGCGGGACCGGCACGGCCACGGGCCTGAGGTCGAGTGCGGCCGGTGGCGGTGTTGGGTCGGCTGCGAAAGCGAGCGATGGCGGCAGAACAAGAAGCAACGCCAAGGTGAGAGCCGATAACGCCCGGGCATGCGCCCCCACGGCCGCGCGGCGCCGTTCAAGAGCTAGCGGTGAATGCATCAGGTCATTATCACCGCAACGCCGCGTCAGGACGGGCGGGCTTCGTCAAGCGAGGCCAACGCGGCGAACGCGCAGCTGCCCTCGCCGTCCGCCATGCAGGACGTGAGCCGCACCTCGGTTCCCAATAGGAGCGAGATCAACCGTTCGTCGAAGCGGCAAACGGCGCGCGTCTCCTGGGCAACGCGGTGGTAGATGCAGTTGATTGCCTCGATGGACTCGCCGTCCGCCGCGAGGCGCGCGTGGTATCCGAGTTCGTTCATCTTCTCGATCACTGCCGCGCGCCTGGACGGTGCGTCGAGTCTCTCGAGCGCGGGCAACAGCTCGGCGGCCAGGTCGTCCGCCATGGTAGCGAGAACCGACTCGGCGGTTTCGTCCCCGAGGCGGTCCCGGAGCGCCCGGAGCATGCCCAGCGACAGCATGTCGTAGCGGCGTGGGAACGTCTCCCGGCCCCGCTCGGTCATCCCGTAGGTCCGGCTCGGCCTGCGACCGCTGGGCCTCAGGCCGATCGGGGCCACCAGCCCGTCGCGCTCCAGGGCCGTTACCTGCTGGCGCACGGCGTTGCGCGTGACGCCCAGCAGGGCCGCGAGTTCGTCGAGGGTCAGGCCCTCCGGCTTGGTGTGGAGCAGTTGCTGCAGGAGCGCCTCGCGAGTGCTAGGAGGCGGTTGCTGCGCTGCCGTAGGAACCTTTCCTTGCGTCACGGACTCACTCCTTCCCGATGTTTCACGTGAAACATTACCCCGGCGGCTGGGCCTTTCACGGAGACACGCCCGGCGCTAGGCCTGAACAATAACATATGTACCTTACATTAGTGATTTTGGGTGCTAATCTCGTCGAGGTGAACGAGCGCCCTGCTGAGCGTCCGTGCGACCAAGAACATCGAAGGGAGAGGTCATGAATTACCACCAAGAAGTCAGCTCGAGAGGTTCGTTCGGTCGTCGCCTGGTTGGCGGCCTGGCGGTCCTCGCCCTCTTCGTCCTACCGTTCGCCGCTGCCCAGGATGCAGAACTAGCCAAGTCGCCGCCTCCGGCCCCGTACGTGAGTGTGTCGACGCTGCTTCCCCTGCCGGACTTCATCCCGGGCGTGGGCGCCCTGTTCATCGACCCGGCGAACGCACCCGTCGGCCCCTGGCTCTCGTACGGCTCGGACGGTAGCCTCGTCGAAGTCCTCTTCATGGTGCCCATCAGCGCCATGCAGACGGCGACCAACTGGTCCGACTTGGCCACGGGCGTGCTGGCCAAGACGGGCAAGACAGTCGACCACGTGGAGATCACCTACAACGGCGGGCACCCCGGCATGGCCGAACCGCACTACCACATCAGGCTCGTGCTCGTTGACGCGGCTACGGACCAGAAGCTCCTGAACCCGTAACGGATAAGGAGTTCCAGAACCCGAAACGACCCGAGCGCCGCGCCTGACCGAATGGTCGGCCGACGGCACAAGCAAGCAGAACGGATAGCGCCACGTTTCCAAACGTGGCGCTATCCGTCCTGACAGAGTCTGGAACGGCTACGGAACCTGCGTCACCACTACGTTGACCAGGTTCAAGGGCGGTTCGGACGTGCCGAGGGCCACAGTGATGGTCTGCTCGCCGTACCACTCACCGCTTTCACCCAGCACGCCGTTGCCGTTGTCGTCGCTCCCGACCTCGATCTTGAGGGGTCCCGGCAGTGCGTCTATGAGCGTGAACTTGCGGTCGGCGTCCAGCAAGGCGTCCGGATAGCCGGGAACGCGCAGCATCAGATCGAGAACGGGCGCGGGGGGAGGCGGCGGAGTGCCGATCAGCGCGTTGTAGGCGGCTGCCGGGTTGATGAAGCCCCAACCGTACTCCGGGTCGCGGCCCGTGGTGCCCTTGTCCACCGCCGTGGTGGCGATGGCGTCGGCGATCTGCGCGGCGCTCGCCCCCGGGTCGGCGCTGCGCAGCATGGCGATCACGCCTGCCACGGCGGGGGACGCCATGCTGGTGCCCGACATGGTGCCGTAGTCGGGTCCCGCCAGGCGGCCCTGGGCGTCGAAGATGGCGATGGTGCTGAGGATCATCTCCGCCGGCGTGCCGCCGGGGGCCGCGATGAACATCTCACTTCCCATGTGGCTGTAACAGGCGCGCTGCTCGTCTGGGCCGGTTGCGGCCACGGCCAGCACTTCCGGGTAGGCGGCCGGGTAGGAGACGGGTTTGGTGGTGAAATTGTCGGGGCAACTGTATTTGTCGTTGCCCGCCGCCGCAACCAGGCTGATGCCGAGGCCGGCCGCTGCCTTGATCGCGTCATGGACCGCGTTCCCGAGGTCGCCGCTACCTCCAAGGCTCATGTTGATGACGTCCGCCAGCGGCTCGCCGCCGTTGGCCACGTAATCCAAGGCCTTGACGAGGGCCGTCGTGCTCATGGTGCAATCGCTAGTGGCGTCGTCGCCAAGGTTCACGAGCAGCAGCCTGGCGTACGGCGCCACGCCTGCCACGCCGAGGCCGTTGTTGGCGACCGCCGCGGCGATGCCCGCCACGTGGGTGCCGTGAGTCTCGCACGCCGCCCTGGTGACCGTGATGTCGCTTCCGCCCCTGACAGCGTCGTAGGTCCCGGCCACGTTGTCCCGCAGGTCGGGGTGCGACGGGAGGAAGCCCTGGTCGAGGATGGCGATGGTCACCCCGGCCCCGCCCGCGTCGCCCCACATGGGCTCCACGCCCAACAGGTCGAGGTTCCACTGTTGCGACCGGAGCGGGTCGGTGCTTGCGGGATACAGCCGCCGCGGGAACTCCACGTAGCGGACCCCTGGCGTGGCGCGCAGGGCCTCCGCCACGCGAACGGCGTCGGCGGTGGGCACGTCCACCAGGGTGAGGCGGGCCGCGTCGAACGAGTCGGTGGAAGCCGCCAGGCCCAGGCTCCCGAGGGTGGAGGCGACCGCCAGCTTGGCCGCCGCGAGGGGCGCGCCGGCCACGCCGTCCTGGCCGAGCACGAGGCCCTCGGACCCCAGTCCGACCATCAGCGTGGTGACCGGGGCCGAGGCGAGGGCCTCGTCGGTGGAGGGCTCGAACGCCGCGGTGGACAGGGTGTCCGGGGCCGATTCCGCGACGCCAAGCGCCGAGCTGGCCGGTCCGCCCACCGCCTGACCCGTGACCTCGGGGAAGGAGAAGGTGAAGTATTGGCTCATGACCACGATGTCCGGGCCGCGCCACTTGGCAGTGAGCTTCAGCCTGAACCCGACGTCCACGCGGGGCATGCGGGAGGGATCGACGGTGACCGTCACGTAGGCGTCCCCGTTACCCTGGCTGGGCGAGACGACGATCGCGCCATCGGCGGCCAAGTTGTCCGGAACGACCTCCAGCTCCCAGTCGCCCGAACCTATGACCTGCGCCGTCGCTTGGGTGAAGCCGTTCATCTCGAGCGTCGGGGTCTTCAGCCGCACATCGGGGCGCGGCCCCAGTTGCACACAGCCGGCCAAGACCACGAGGGCGGCCGTGCCGAGCAGCGCGAGGAGGACCCACCTGCGGGCGGACGGACGAGGGGTGGGGTTGGCGTCCCTCTTCATGTGAACTCCGTTCGTGCCACGCCCACTGACAAGGAAGTCCGGGCGCCGGCGGCTATCACCTTAGATATCGCACTCGCCGGCCCGTTCCGTGACAAGCGCGTGAAGCGAGCCTTCATCCAACGTTCTGTCAGCTACTGCGCAACTCCCCGATGTGTGCCAGCAGGCCGCTGGTAGACGCGTCGTGCGCGCCGGGCTTCGCGGCGCCCGCACGGACCTCGCTCAAGAGGTTCGTTGCGAGTTCCTTGCCGAGCTCCACGCCCATCTGGTCGAAGCTGTTGACGTCCCAGACTACGCCTTGAGTGAAGATCGCGTGCTCGTAAAGCGCTATCAGGTTGCCCAGCGCGTGCGGCGTTAGCTGCGGCATGAGGATGGAGGTGGTCGGCCGGTTGCCGCGGAACGACTTCGCGGCCGTCAGGAGCTCGAGGCGCTCGGCGGGCGCGCCCTGCTCGACGAGCATCGCGCGCGTCTCGTCCGGGGTGCGGCCGAGCATGAGGGCCTCGGTCTGGGCGAGGAAGTTGGAGAGGAGGATGTCGTGATGCTCGACCAGCGGGTGCAGGGGCTTCGCGGGCGCGATGAAATCGGCCGGGATGAGCTTGGTGCCCTGGTGGAGGAGCTGGTAGTACGCGTGCTGGCCGTCGGTCCCGGGCGAGCCCCAGATTATGGCGCCCGTCTGCCAAGTCACCGGGTTTCCAGCGCGGTCCACGTCCTTGCCGTTCGACTCCATGAACGCCTGCTGTAAGTAACTCGGTAGGTAGCGCAACGACTCGTCGTAGGGCAGCACGGCGGCGCTCTGCGCGCCGAAGAAGTTGCCGTACCACACGCCCAGCAGGCCCATGAGCATGGGCGCGTTCCGGGCCGGCTCAGCGTTGAGGAAGTGCTGGTCCATCTCGTGGGCGCCCTCGAGCAACTCCACGAAGCGCCGGAACCCCACGGCCAAGGCGATCGACAGGCCGATGGCCGACCAGAGCGAGTAGCGCCCGCCAACCCAGTCCCAGAAGGCGAACACGTTCTCCTTGGCGATGCCGAACTCGGCCACCTTCGCGAGGTTCGTGGACACGGCCACGAAGTGCCTCGCCACCGCCTCCTCGCTCTTGAGGTGTTCGACGAGCCAGCGGCGCGCCGTGTGGGCGTTCGTCATCGTCTCCTGCGTGGTGAAGGTCTTTGACGAGATGATGAACAGCGTGGTCTCGGGCCGCAGCCCCGCCAGCACGTCGGTCATCGCCGCTCCGTCGATGTTCGAAATGAAGTGTGCCCGCAGGGCTTCCGTGGTGAAGGGGTGCAGCGCGGTGACGGCCATCTGCGGCCCCAAGTGCGAGCCGCCTATGCCCACGTTCACGACGTCGGTGATGCGCTCGCCCGTGTACCCGCGCCACTCACCGCCGCGCACGGCGCCTGCGAAGCGCTCCATCTGCGCCAGGACGGCGTTCACCTCGGGCATGACGTCGTGGCCGTCCACGTAGATCGGGGTGTTGGAGCGGTTGCGCAGCGCCACGTGAAGCACGGGGCGGTCCTCGGTCAGGTTGATGTGCTCGCCCTCGAACATGGCGCGCTTGCGCTCGTCCACGCCGCTCGCCGCCGCCAGTTCGAGGAGCAGCTTCACGGTCTCGCTCGTGATGCGGTTCTTGCTGAGGTCTATGAAGAGCTCGCCGGCCTGCAGCGAGAACGCCTCGAAGCGCTTGGCGTCGCCGGCGAACAGGTCCTCGAGCTGCACGTCCTTCATCTGCTGCTGGTGGCGGCCCACCGCCTCCCAGGCGTCGGCGTTACGATCCGGATGGCGCTTCACGCTTACCTCCTTTGTGCCGGCGGCTCGCCGCCCGCCTCGCTCGAGCGCCGCCAGATGTTGATGTTCCCCTCGACCGCTAGGCCTTCGATCTCCTCCAGTTCGGAGTCGCTGAACTCGAGGTTGGCGAGCGCGCCGACGTTCTCCTCGAGCTGGGCCACGCTGGAGGCGCCGATGAGGACGGAGGTCACGCGCGGGTCGCGCAGGCACCAGGCGAGCGCGAGTTGGGCGAGCGTCTGGCCGCGCCTCTTGGCTATGTCGGCCAGGGCGTGGACCCGCTCGAGCGCCTCGGGCGTGAGCATCTTGGGCTTGAAGGAGTCGGCGCGGCTGGCGCGCGAGTCGGCGGGCAGCGTGTGCTCCACGTCGCTGGGTTCGACCCGCAGGTAGCGCGAGGTGAGCAGCCCCTGTGCGAGGGGCGAGAACACTATGCAACCCACGCCCTCGTCGCCCAGCACGTCGAGCAGCCCGTGCTCTATCCAGCGGTTGAACATGGAGTAAGACGGCTGATGGATGAGCAGGGGCGCGCCGGCCTCACGGAGGATCTTGACCGCCTCGCGGGTCTTCTCCGCCGAGTATGACGAGATGCCCGCGTACAGCGCCTTGCCCTGGTGCACTGCGCTCGCGACGGCGCCGAGCGTCTCCTCGAGCGGCGTGTCGGGGTCGAACCGGTGGCTGTAGAAGATGTCTACCCAGTCGAGCCGCATGCGCTTCAGGCTCTCCTCCAGACTCGAAAGGAGATACTTGCGCGAGCCCCACTCGCCGTAGGGGCCGGGCCACATGTCGTAGCCCGCCTTGGTGGAGATCACCAACCGGTTACGTAGGCCGGCGAAGTCGGTGGCGAGGATCTTGCCGAAGTTGCTCTCGGCGGACCCCGCGGGCGGTCCGTAGTTGTTCGCCAGGTCGAAGTGCGTTATGCCCAACTCGAAGGCACGCATGAGGATGTCGCTCATGGTCTTGAGCGGCCGATCGTAGCCGAAGTTGTGCCAGAGTCCTAGTGAGACCTTGGGTAGCAGAAGGCCGGAACGGCCGGTGCGGGCGTAAGTCATCGTCGGGGCGTCGTTCATGCCCCAGGTTAGCCCTTACCCGTCAGGCCTCCGCGCTCATGCGCCCGTTGCCTGCCTTGGCGCTGCCGAGCGCCGGGGTCTCGCTGTCGTCGATGAGCTGCGATAGCTGCACCCCGTCAAGCACTTCGCGGATGGCAAGCGAGGTGCCGATCCATGCCACGTTCAGGCGGCAGTGACCCTTGCGTTGCTGCGTGGGGCACCGGGTCTTGGTCTGGCACGTGTCTACTATGAGCGGTCCCGACACGGTCTCGATGACGTCGAGGAGCGAGACCTTGGACGGGTCGATGTTGAGGGTCACGCCGCCGTTCCGCCCCTGGCGGTTCAGCACGTACTCGGCCTGAGCGAGGCGCCTCAAGACCTTGGCCAGGAACGCCGCGGGCATGTGGAGGTCGCGAGCGATCTTGGCGGCAGCGGCCCCGGGGTTCTCCGCGGCGTAGATGAGCGCGTGGATCGCGTAGCTCTCCTCCTTGCGAAGGATGGTCCGAAAGGGTGAGTCAACGGCGGTCTGGGCCACGTCTAAACGGTAGCAGGAAACGCGGATGTATGTGTCCAGTTATGCCCGCAGGTATAGGCGTCGTCCAGGAGCGTGGTTAATCGGCTAACCTGAGCCCGGCAATCAGGACATCTGTCCTTAGTCAAGCGCCAGGGCGAGAGCTAACTTGGAGTCAGACATCCGTGTTTGATGGTGCCCCTCACCATCGAACTTAGAGAACGCACGACGGAGGAGCAAGACATGCGAGACAAGCGCGGAAACGTCCACTTCGGAGCGATCTACGGCATCGCTGCCATCATCGTTGCCCTTGCCGCTGGAATAGCGCTATTCGGCAATCGCGCGGATGCGGCCACCACCTCGAACGCCGGCACGGGCCATTCCCATGACCTGACGATCAACCAGCCCAACACCTTGCACGTGTCGTTGACCGACCCCGAGGACCTCGTCCCGGTCGACGAACTGCCCGTGGTGAAGGGCGTTCTAGGCTTCGCGCCGAACGCGGCGCCCGCCCCCGACCGCGACTACCGCGCGCACGTCGAGGTCGTCCTCGACGTGACCGAAAAGGTCATGCGGCTGGCCGACGGCGTCGAGTACCGCTTCTGGACCTTCGGTGACACCGTTCCGGGCCCCATGATCCGGGTTCGCCATGGTGACTACGTGACCTTCACGCTGCGCAATCACCCCGACAGCCTCATGCCGCACAACATCGACCTGCACGCGGTGACGGGCCAGGGCGGCGGCGCCGAGGCGACGCTCATCTCCCCTGGCCAGCAGGCCACGTTCTCCTTCACCGCGCTGCACCCGGGCGTGTACATCTACCACTGCGCCACGGCGCCGGTCGGCATGCACATCGCTAACGGCATGTACGGCCTCATAGTGGTCGAACCGAAGGAGGGCTTCAAGCCCGTCGACAAGGAGTTCTACGTCGTGCAGGGCGACTTCTACACGAAGGGCGACTTCGGCGAGCGCGGCCTCCAGGACTTCGACATTCAGCGCGCCATCAAGGAAGACGCCGCCTACGTCGTCTTCAACGGCTCGGTCGGTTCGCTGGTGGGCGAGAACGCGCTCTTCGCGGACGTCGGCGACGATGTGCGCATCTTCTTCGGCAACGGTGGTCCCAACCTGACCAGCTCGTTCCACGTGATCGGTGAGATCTTCGACACGGTGAACGTCGAGGGTGGGCGCCTGGTGAACCACGACGTGCAGACCACGTCGGTTCCCGCAGGCGGAGCCGTGATGGTCGAGTTCAAGGTGAACGTGCCCGGCACCTACAACCTCGTCGATCACGCGATCTTCAGGGCGTTCAACAAGGGTGCGGTGGGTCAGCTGGTCGTCGTCGGCGACAAGGACCCCTCGATCTTCACCGAACGCACCGACATCCGCCCCTTCGACCCCGCTTCCGAACAGTAACGTCCGCCTGGTGGCGGCCGCCCGTTAGCGGCCGCCTGCAAGCGGCCGACCGCCACTTCCCCGAACGGTAGGCACCGAGCATGACGAGTACCGCGAGAACACTGAGCCGCACGCTTAGGCTGGTGGTTGCCATCGCGACGGCCTGGCTCGTGGGCTCGGCCGCGGCCGCGCCGAACATGGTCAGCGTCAAGGGGGGCGACGTCGAGCTCCTCTTCCCCGTCGCCGACGAGGGGCCGACCCTGGTCGCCCCGTTCAGCATCGACGTGGTTCCCGTGACGAACGCCGATTTCCTCCGCTTCCTCGAGGCCCACCCCGAATGGCAACGGGGCAACGTGCCCGAGGTGTTCGCAAACGAGAACTACCTCGCCGCCTGGCCCGCCGAACTCGGTTTGGGCGACCTCGATCCGGCTGCCCCCGTAACGGGCGTGTCCTGGTTCGCGGCGGCAGCCTATTGCGAGGCCAGGGGCGGCCGGCTCCCGACCGAGGCCGAGTGGGAGTTCGTCGCCAACGCCGGCTACCAAGGCCCGCGCGGGCGCGACGAGCCCGGCTTCAACGAGCGCATCTTAGTCCTCACCGCCAACCGTAGCCACCAACCCGGGCCCGTGGGGCAGGGCGACGCCAACTTCTACGGCGTCAAGAACCTGCACGGCCTGGTTTGGGAGTGGGTCTTCGACATCGGCTCGAGCTTCAACACGGGCGACAGTCGGAGCGAAGGCGACCGCCGGCTACAACTCGTGTGCGGCGGCGGCAGCGCCGGCGCCATTGACAAGAGCGACTACGCCGCCTTCCTCCGCTACGCGTTCAGGGCGGGGCTGAACGGCGCCTATTCCAGCGGCGGCCTGGGTTTCCGCTGCGCCGTTTGAGGGGGTACCTAGTGCGCCTCACCGCCGCGTCCAACCGGATCTTCGAGAAGCTGTCGGCGGCAAAGCCGTCTGCCGCAAAGCCGTCTGCCGCAAAGCCGTCTGCCGGAAGGCCGTCTGCCGGAAGGCCGTCTGCCGGAAGGCTGTCGCTGGCAACGCTTGCGGTGCTGCTCGCGCTCTCGCTCGCCGCTTGTGGGGGAGAGGACAAGGGCGGGACGGCGCCGAGCGCGGCCGCCACGCCTAATGCGGCCACTGCGCCGAGTGTTGCGGCCGCGACTGCCACGCCAGCGGCCGCTGTCTCTGCCACCACCACCGCTGCCACGACCACTGTGGGCACCAACGCCGCTCCCACCAACGCCGCGGCGACGCCCACCACTGCCAGCTCGGCCGAACCCCACACGCCCGACATGCACACGACCGACCCCGAAGCTGCGCGCGCGACCGACCCCCACGCCGCGCACGCGACCGACCCGCACACGACCGACCCCCACGCCGCGCACGCGACCGACCCGTACACGACCGACCCACACGCCGCGCACGCGGCGCCCCTCGCGGCCACCAAGCTACCCGGCACCTCGCTCTTCCACCTGGGCGGCACGTTCAAGGGCCAGGACGGCGCCGAGTTCCGGCTCGGAGAACTGCGGGGCCGGCCTACCGTGATCGTGATGTTCTACGGCGATTGCACGACGGCCTGCCCGCTGCTCGTGAAGTCGGCGCAGGACATCGAGGCGGCGCTTCCCCCCGAAGTGGCCGAGCAGACGCAGTTCGTGATGGTGTCGTTCGACACGGCGCGCGACACGCCCGCCAAGCTCCGCGCTTACGCCCAGGAGCGGGGCCTCGACAAGGGCCGCTGGCACTGGTTGGTGGGCAGCCCGCTTCTCACGCGCCAACTCGCGACCCTATTGGGCGTGCAGTACCGTGACGCGGGCAACGGGATGTTCGCCCACAGCAACCTCGTGACCGTGTTGGACGAGCAGGGCGTGCCCGAGGCTCGCATCGAGGGGCTCGGCGCGGCGCTCGACCCGGCGGTCGACGCCATCCGCGCCTTCAGGAACTGACGCCGGGGCTACTGCGCGCCCAAGCTGCGCAGCGCCTCGCGCACGTTGTCGTCGTGTTCTTCCAGCGCCAGGGCCGCTCTCTCCGAGCTCACGCCTGCCTTGCAAGCGACGATGGCGTTGCGGATGTCGCCGCCGGCCGCCTCCAGCGCTTTCGCGGCCACCGCCTCGCTGACGTTCGCCCCCTGGGACACGATCATCACGGCTCGCGCGCGCAGCTTCGCGTTCACGGCGCGCATACCCACCATGAGGTTCTCGTAGGCGCCGCCGAGGCGCACCAACACGGTGGTGGAGAGGGCGTTGAGCGCTACCTTCTGCGCCGTGCCGGCCGCCAGCCGCGTGCTACCGGCCAGAACCTCCGGACCCGTTTCGAGCAATACCCCGACGTGGGCCACCTCCAGGAGGGGGGCGCCCGGGTTGTTGGCGATGCCCACGGTGAAGGCCCCCAGCTCGCGGGCGCGCTTGAGGGCGGCGATGGTGTAAGGCGTGCCGCCGCTCGCGGCCACGCCGATCATCGCGTCGTTACCGCTCACGCGTAAAGCGTCCACCTCGCGGGCCGCGGCCGCCTCGTCGTCCTCCGCACCCTCTTGCGCCGTGCTCTGCGCCGAGGCGCCGCCCGCCAACAGGGTGACGGCGCGGTCGAAGCCGAACGTCGGCGCCAGCTCCGCCGCGTCTTGCAGGCCAAGGCGCCCCGAGGTCCCGGCTCCCACGTACACCAGGCGGCCGCCGCGCTGCAGTTGCCGCTCGACGCCGGCCGTCGCCCGCTCCAGGTCGGGGAGCGCCCGCGCTACTGCCTCGACCGCGCGCCGGTTAGAGTCGACGATGGCCGCGAGGATGTCGGACGCCGGCCAGGCATCGAGGCCGGAGTAGTCGGCGACGGCGGCCTCGGTGGTGCTTGGCAGGGGAGTGGCGTCGGAGTCGCCAGGCCGCATGTTCGCTTCCTCCTCGCCCGGAGCCGTCACAGTGGGCCCTCGGCGCGCTGGTAGGTGCGCCAGACCCTGGCGCCGAGCTTGCCGTAGAAGGTAGTGAGCGTGGTCCAGTTGATGAGCAGGTCGGTGGCGCCGCGGTCCTGCAGCCAGGCCGCGCCCGCGCGCACCAGGCTCAGCCCGAGGCCGAGCCCACGGGCCGACTCCGACACACCCAGGGGCCCCATGCCCGCCACGTTGGCCGCCCCACCGTTCGCGGCGACGGCCCTGCGCCAGTAGAGGCTGGGGGCGACCAGGGCCTCGTCGCCCTGGAACAAAGCGCAGAAGCCCTCGGCCAGGGCCGAAGGGCCGGTGCCTCCCGGGCTTGCCTTCGCTAGGGTGAGGACGGTCGCCCCCGCCCCCAGGTAGGCCTCCACCTCGTGGGCCCAGCGGCCGGGGAAGGCGCGCGCCACGAACTCGAGGGCGGCCGCGGGTTCGTCGGCGCGCACCGTCCAGCCCGGCGGCAACGGGGCTGGGGGCAGCGGCAGGCGCAGGTCGACGTGCAGGTCGTGCTCGGACGCGAGGAACCGCGCGCCCGCACGCCGCGCCAGGCGCCAGAGGGCCGCGAACGATTCCTGCGGTGGGCCTGGAAGGAGGTGGTTGGCGTCGCTACCGAGGCGGAAGCGCTTGGCGCCACCGGCGCGCAAACGTGCGAGGAGTTCGGACAGGAGCCGGCCCCCCACGCCGCTGCCCTGCCATGGCCCCGCCACGGCCAGCAGGGAGACCCACCCGACGTCGGCCGGCAGCCACGCCACCCCGTCAGGGAGACGGCCATAGGCAGCGCCCACCAGGTGCTCGTCCGCGAAGGCGCCTATGAGCAGTTCGGGCTGGTGGTGGCGCGCAAGGCGTTCGCGCCACACGCGGTCCTCGAGCGGGTAGGGCTCGCGCCCCAGGCCCTCCCAGGCGGAGCGCCATACTTCCGGCACCAAGGCCACGGCGGCGCCGTTCAGGGTGCGCAGCGTCACTTCCTCAGCGTTGGGCGCGGCCGCGGTCACTGGGCCCTCAGGTCGAGGGCCATGCGGTAGAGGTCGCCGCGGTACGCGCTGCGCACGTACTCGAAAGGGCGCTCGTCGGCGTCGTAGGTGGTGCGCTCGAGCGCGAGCACGGGCACTTCGCGGCCGATGCCCAGGACCTTCGCCTCGTGCCTGGTGGGCAGGCGGGCGCTGATGGTCTGCCGCGCGCGCCGCGGCCTGATGCCGAACTGCCGTTCCAGCGTCTTGTAAAGCGACCCGGAGCGTTCCAGTTCCTCGATCGAGATCTCGAGCAGGTGGGTGGGGAGGTAGGCGTCCTGCAGGGCGAGCGGCTCGCCATCGGCAGTGCGGAGGCGGCTGACGCACAAGACGGTCTCACCCGGCCGCACGCCCAGCGCGGCCGCGGCCTGATCGTCCGCGGCCACCGCCTTGGCCCCGAGCAGCCTCGAGCCGGGCCGCAGCCCCAAGTGCCGCGCCTCGTCCGTGAAGCCGACGACCCGGTCGATGATCTGCAGGAGGGGCTGGCCCTTGACGTAGGTGCCGGAGCCCTGCCGCTGCTGAACGAGGCCGGCCTCCTCCAGCTCCTTGAAGGCGCGCCTGGTGGTCATGCGCGAGAGCCCGAGGGACGAAGCGAGGCTCCTCTCGGAGGGCAGGGCGCTGCCGGGGCGCAGCAGGCCGAGTTCGATCGCGCGTGCCAGGCGCTCCTTGAGTTGGAGGTACGCGGGTGTAGGCAGCGTTCTATCGATCTCGATGTCGCTGAGCTTCATGGCCTCTGACGGTCCCTTCCGGCGCGCGGCGCCCGAGCGGGTACATTAAGACGCACCTATATGTACCACTCCTATACCACTGGGTCAACGAGGCGGCCCGGCGCCGTCAGGGCGTTTCCCGGCGCCGTGCGCCGCGTCTCATCCGAGTGGTCTTGCAGTGGTCTACTCTGGTGGCGCATACTGAAGACGTTCGACAGAGGAGGCACGAATGGCTCGTAAGACGATAGTCACGCTAGTCCTGGCCGCCGCTTTGGCCGTTGCCGGGGCTGCTTTCGCGCAGCCGAAGACGGTCGACTACCCCGGCCTCGGCATGACCCCGGGCAAGGTCGGGGGCACGTTGACCCTTGGGCTGGCCGACTCGCCGCCTACTTTCTTGTATTACGGTCAGATCGACAACAACACGCAGACGCTGACGGGCGTGGTGTTCGACCCGCTCGTGGAGTTCAACCTCGAGACTTACGCCATCGAGCCCGCCCTCGCCGCCAGTTGGGACGTCAGCCCCGACGGCACCGTGTACACCTTCCACCTCCGGCAGGGCGTCACGTGGCACGACGGCACGCCCTTCACCTCCGCCGACGTGGTCTTCACGTACACCCAGATCATCGCCAACCCCGAGGCCCGCGCCGGTGACGCCGCCGCGTTCGTCTTCACGGTCGACGGCGAGCAGCGCCCCGTTACCTTCGCCGCGCCCGACGACAACACCGTGGTCATGACCCTGCCGGCACCGGCGGCGGCGTTCCTCCTGCAGCAGCGCTTCCCCATGCTGCCGAAGCACAAGCTCCTGCCCTTCTCGGTCGAGGGCGGCGCGGAGCAGGCCGATATCAACAACGCCTGGTCGACCGCCACCCCGCTCTCCGACGTCGTCGGCACCGGGCCCTTCATGTACGACACTTACGTGCCGGGCCAGAAGGTCGGCCTCGTTCGCAACCCCAACTACTGGAAGGTCGATGCGGCCGGCACCTCCCTGCCCTACGCAGACCGGCTCGACTACCTCATCGTGCGTGGCAACGAGGCGCAGGCCGCCCAGTTCCTCGCGGGCAACCTGGCCACACTCAACATCTCGGGCGCCCAGTTCCCCGACTTCAAGAGCCGCGAGGTGGCCGGCGCCGACTTCCGCGTGGTGACTAGCCCCGCCCTCTTCGGCTCGCCGCCTCACCTCGCCTTCAACTTCGATGACCCCGAGTTCAGCGCCGTGTTCTCCGACGTGGCCTTCCGCCGCGCCATGGAGCGCGCGGTAGACCGCCAGCGCATCATCGACGACGTCTACAACGGCCTCGCCGAGATACCCGGCACCCCGACGGCACCGGCCGACGGCACCTTCTACGAGGACACCAAGAGCCTCATGCTGCCGTTCGACCTCACCGAGGCGGGCGCGGCCCTCGACGCCCTCGGCATCAAGGACACCGACGGCAACGGCGTGCGCAACGTGCCCTCGGGCAAGGACCTCGAGTTCTCGCTCACCTACAACTCCGACTCGAGCACCTACACCGACATGGCCACCATCTTGCAGAACGACTTCTCCAAGATCGGCGTGAAGGCCAACCTCGTCGGCGTTCAGGGCTCGGCGCTCCTCTCCACCGGCCTCGCCGGCGACTACCAGGCCATCATCATCGCGCTCGGCAACCAGCCCGACCCCGAGCTGCGCAAGCCCATCTGGCAGCCTGGCGGCTCGCTGTACTACTGGCACCGCTCCACGCAACCCGCCGAGCCGGGCGGCCCGCCCAACTTCGCCGCCATGGCCGACTGGGAGAAGCGCATCTACGACATCTTCGACCAGGGCACCACCCTCGTCGACCGCGACGCGCGCGTGGCCCTCTACAAGGAGTGGCAGCGCATCAACGCCGAGAAGGTGCCGGTCATCATGATCGCCAAGCCGGCCAACATCGCGGCCGTGCACAACAGCGTGGGCAACTTCGTCTACAACCTGGGCGTCATCCCGGGCTACAACCCCGTGCCGCTCTACTTCGTCAAGTAGCGGCAGCGAGACAAGCAGCGCTCCGGGCCGGCACGCACTTTGTGCCGGCCCGGTCCATCTAGACTGGGGACCAGCCGATGTTCGCCTACCTGCTCAGGCGCGTGCTCATGATGCTGCCGACGATCCTGCTCGTGTCGGTGGTGTGCTTCGTGGTCATCCAGGCGGCGCCGGGCTCCTTCACCGACCGTTACCTGGAGGACCCGCGCATGGGCCCCGACGCGGTGGCGCGCATCAACGCCCAGCTCGGCCTCGACAGGCCCCTCTACGAGCAGTACCTCCGCTGGGTGGGCGGCATCGTCACGCGCCTCGACTTCGGCTACAGCTTCTTCGCCAACCGCCCCGTATCGACCGTGATCGGCGAGAGGCTCTTCTGGACCATCGTCGTGGCCGGCATCACCATGCTGTTCTCGTGGCTGGTGGCCGTGCCCCTCGGCATCTTCACGGCCCTGAGGCGCAACGGCTTCACGGACGCCATCGCGAGCTTCATCGGCTACGTGGGCCTAGCCGTGCCCGACTTCCTCATCGCCCTGCTCCTGATAGCCCTGGTGCTCCAGACCGGCGGCACGCAGGTGGGCGGGCTCTTCAGCCCCAAGTACATAGGCGCGGCGTGGAGCTGGGACAAGTTCCTCGACTTCCTCAACCACATGTGGATCCCGATCCTCGCCATCGGCACCTCGGGCGTGGCCTCGGTAATGCGGCAGATGCGCGCCAACCTCTTGGACGTCCTGAACGCCGACTACGTCCGCACCGCACGCTCCAAGGGGCTGTCGGAGCGGCGCGTCATCAACCGCCACGCGGTGCGCACCGCCATCAACCCGCTCGTCTCGATGCTCGGCCTGAGCCTGCCCGAACTCATCAACGGCACCATCATCGCGAGCATCGTCCTCAACCTCCCCACCATCGGCCCGCTCCTTTACGACTCGCTCCTCGCCAAGGACCAGTACGTGGCCATGTCGCTCCTGCTCCTGGCCAGCGCCTTGCTCATCGTGGGCAACCTGCTCGCCGACCTGGCCCTGGCCTGGATAGACCCACGGATCCGCTATGACTGACGCCACCGCAGCGGGCGGGCTGGTGCAGACGACCGAGTACGAGGTCGGGCCGGGCCCGTGGCGCCTGGCGTGGCGGCGCTTCTCGCGCTCCCGTACGGGCCTGCTGGGCGGGGTCATCCTGCTGGTGCTCTACTTCGTGGCCCTCACCGCGCAGTTCCTGGCCCCGTTCGAGATCACCACGCAGCACCGCGCCGTCTACCAACCCCCACAGCCCGTGAGGGTCTGGCAGGACGGGCGCCCGGCCTGGCCGCACACCTTCGTCATGCAGCAGCAGCGCGACCCCGTCACCTTCCGGCGGATCTTCGAGCCCGACTTCGACCAGCCCCTACCCCTGCGGCTCTTCGTCAAGGGCGAGAAATACAGCTTCCTGGGACTGTTCGTCACCGACCTGCACCTGTTCGGCGCCGTCGGCGGCGACTATTACCCCCTGGGCACCGACCGCTTCGGCCGCGACCTGTTGTCGCGCATGCTGGTCGGCTCGCAGGTCTCGCTCACCGTGGGGCTCATCGGCATCATCATCTCTTTCACGATCGGCATATTGATCGGCGGCATCAGCGGCTATTACGGCGGCTGGCTGGACCAGCTGCTGCAGCGCTTCATCGAGGTGCTCCTGAGCTTCCCGCGCATCCCTATCTTGCTCGCGTTGGCCACCGTGATCCCCAGCACCTGGCCCTCTACGTACGTCTACCTAGGCATCGTGGTGGTGCTTGCCTCCATCGGCTGGGCCGGACTGGCACGCGTGGTGCGCGGCCAGGTCCTCGCCGTGCGCGAGACCGAGTTCGTCACCGCCGCCAGGGCGCTCGGGGTGCGCGACCTCAGCATCATCGTCAAGCACGTGGTGCCCAACCTCACCTCCTACCTGGTGGTGGCGGCCACCCTCGCGCTGCCCGGCTACATCCTCGGCGAGAGCGCGCTGTCGTTCCTGGGCCTGGGCGTCAAGGAGCCCATGACCTCGTGGGGCCTGCTGCTCAAGGACGCGCAGAACTTCGAGTCGCTCAGGCTCTACCCGTGGCTGCTGGCGCCGGGGGCGCTCATCGTCGTCTCCGTGCTGGCCTTCAACTTCGTGGGCGACGCGCTGCGAGACGCCGCGGACGTCAGGTCGAGGTGACCCCGTGACGCGGCTGCCCCTCATGACGGACCTCTCGGGCACCGAGCTCACGCCCGACGAGCGCGCCTTCCTTTCCGAGCGGCGCGTGGCCGGCATCTGCCTGTTCGCTCGCAACGTGGCGGACCGTTACCGCCTGGCCGACTACCTTGCGGAGGTGCGCCGGCTTGCGGGCGAGGACCTGATCGTGGCCGTCGACCAGGAGGGCGGCGGGGTGCTGCGCCTACTCGACGTGCCCTTCCCGCCGCCCGCCATGGCGTTGGGGGCGGCCGACGACGTGGGCCTTACCGAGGAGGTGGCCGCCGCCACCGGCCGGGCCCTGGCCGCGGTCGGCATCAACCTCGACTTCGCGCCCGTTGCCGACGTGAACTCGAACCCCGCCAACCCAGTCATAGGCGACCGCTCATTCGGCGCCGACCCAGCCCTGGCCGCGCGCCACGTGGCAGCGTTCGTGCGCGGCCTGCAGTCGGCCGGCGTGGGCGCGACGCTCAAGCACTTCCCGGGCCACGGCGACACGAGCACCGACTCCCACCTCGCCCTACCCGTCGTGGACCGCTCCCTGGAGGAGCTGCGCACCACCGAGTTCGTGCCGTTTCGCGCCGGGGTGGCCGCCGGTGCGGCGGCCGTGATGAGCGCGCACATCGTGCTACCGCGGCTGGACCCCGGCCTGCCCGCCACCCTCTCGCGCCGGGCAATGTACGGCCTCCTGCGCCAGGAGCTCGACTTCGAGGGCGTGAGCGTCACCGACGCGCTCGACATGCGGGCCATCGCGGAGCGTTACGACGCCGGTACGGCCGCTGTCATGGCGCTGCAGGCGGGCGTGGATCTGCCGCTCACGCTGGGGCCCGTCGACGAACATCGAAGGGTGTTGCAAAAGGTCGAAGGTGCGCTGGCTTCGGGCGAGCTCTCCGGCACCGGGCTCGCAGAGGCCCGAGCGCGGCTGGCACGCTTCGCGCTCGAGTTCCCAGCGTTGCCGACTGGCGGCCGCATGGACGAGGGGGTCGAGGCTGCCGACCGCGCTGTGATGGCCCGCGCCACCAAGACGGGGCTCGTCACGCTTGGCCGCCTGCCGCGCCTCGGCCCGGGAACGCGCGTGGCGTTCCTCTCCAGCGGTGAAGTGCGTGCCAGCGCCGCCAGCCAGGTCAGCGCCAAACCGGCCGACGAGCTGGTCGCCGAGCTGCTGCGCCGAGGGGTGGACGTCTCGCGGCTCGAGCTGGCGCCAGGCGAGACGAGCGACCCCACGCCGTGGTTGGGCGGCATGAGCCCACTGCCGCAGGTCGTCTTGTACGCCTCGACCAGCCGCACCCGCCTGGCCTCCGCGGAGGCGGCCACGGCCCGGCGCGCGGCGGCCTGGGCGCGGCACACCGGAGTGCCCTACGCGCACGTCGCGCTGTGGAACCCGTACTCGGCGGAGTTGTTGCCTGGGCCGGCGCTGCTCGCCTTCGGTTACCGGGGCAGCGCGGCGGCGGCCGTGGCGGACGCGCTCATGGGCGAGGCGACGGTGGGCACGTTACCGGCACCCATCAGCTCCCTCGCCTAGGGGCGGCGAGCGGCGCACGAACTATTGGTTCGAGAAAGAATCCCGTAAGTTTTGCATAAGGACGGCGTGAGTCCTGGACGGCTATATTCGGCGCAACGAACGCGAGCAAGCGGAATCCGCCGCTGCGTACCGAAGGAGTTGCCATGAGAAAGTTAGCTTTGCTATTCAGTGTGTTGTTCGCAGGTCTACTAGTTGTTTCTTGCGGCATCAGTGAACCGGGCCTGGTACCGCGGCAAAGCGCGGTATTGAGCGTCACCCCGGACGGGATCGCCGACGGCAAGGTCGACGTCGCCTACGACTTCACGTTCAAGGCCACCAGCATCCCGGCCAGCGTGAGCCAGGTTACGTTCCAGTGGAGCTTCGGCGACGGCAAGGGCGTGGGCGCGAAGCAGGTGGACGTCGTGAACGGTGCCGCCTCCTACTCCGTTACTTACTCCTACTCCGCCAAGAACGTCTACGGCCTCACGGTGCTCGCCAAGCAGTCGGGCGGCAGCGTGCTGGCCTCGAAGTCGGTAACGGTGGGCATCGAAGCCAACCCCGAGCGCGAGCTGCCGTTCGGGTCGTGCGACGGGTGGCGTTCGAGCACCCAGGGCGGTTACGGCGTCACCGTCGACGTCTGGGACATCAGCGGCGTCCCGGTCGGCGCCGTCTTCGACATCAAGTACGACACCATCCGGATCCCTGACAAGATCGTGGTCGAGTACCCGGACGGAACCGAGGTGCTGGATACCGGCTGGCGTGGGGCCCCCAACTTCGACGGTAGCGAGCTGTACCCAGGTGGCCTCGCCGGTGGTGGCAAGGGCAGCGTCGATGCGTTCTTCAGCAAGACGGCGTCGAACGAGTTCAAGGTGACGGTCTTCGGCCCCGACCCCGCAACCAAGTGGAGCTACGACATAAGGTGCCGCGTTCCCTGAACTTCCCAGAGCGCGAAGGTCCGTGGCGGGTCTTAGCGCAAGCGAGCCGCTGAAAGCAAAAGGTTTCAACCTCCAAGGCCGCGTGAGACGATCAGCGTCTCACGCGGCCTTCGCTACCGGCAGCCTGAGCGCCATGCTCAGCGACACGGTGGCCAACACCATGCTCACGGCCACGGCCGGCAACAGCACGCGGTTACCGAGGAGGTCCATGATGGCGCCCACGGTGGCCGGCGCCAGGATCGCGGCCGCGGCGCCGAAAAGGTAGTACATGCCGGTGTAGAAACCCACGTGCTCGTCGCCCCCCTTGTTGACGACCAACGGGTAGGCGGGCACCAGAACGAGCGCCCAGGAGGCGCCGCCAAGGCCCAGCCAGATAGACAGGCTGGTGGGCACGGCGGTGAACGCGGCTATCAGCATCCAGAGGGCGAGCAGCGCGGCGCCCACGCGCATGACGTTGGGCTCGCCGAAGCGCCTGGCGAGCCGGCCGGCGGGCAGCGCCATCACGACGAACCCCGCAATGGTGATGCCCATGATGATCCCCGAGTCGCCTCCGGATAAGCCGAACTCCTCGGTGGCGAACGTGCTGAACTGCGCCTCGAGAGCGGAGTAGCCGAAGAACGCGAAGAACACGGCTGTCAGGATGAGCAACACGCCGCCCTGCCGCTGGCGGAAGAGGCTCGCGACGTCTTTCAGGAGGGCACCGAGCACCGGCGCATCGTCCTGAATGACGCCAGCCTCGACGTAGGCCGGGTGCGACCGCGTGGACGCCCACACGGCGAACAGCGCCGCCAGCGTGACGGCGCCGGCCACGGCGAAGGGGAACCAGAGCGCGATTTCGGCCATTGGCGCCAGGATGAGGAGCCCCAGGGCCCCGCCGACCGCCCCCAGCATGACCAGCACGGCGTTGGCCTGCGGCCGGCCGGCCGGAGCCACGTGGTCGGGCATGAGGGCCGCCAGGGGCGCCCTGAACGCTGTCATCGCCAGCAGGAAGACGACGTCCACGGCCATGAGCGTCCAGAACGAGGCCTTCGCGAAGGGCAGGGCAGCGAACAGAACGGCCGCCAGTGGCATGCTCACCAGCAGGAACGGCAGGCGCCGGCCCAGCGGCCCGTCGATCCGGTCGGACCAGACGCCGATGATGGGCACCAGGATGAGGCCCAAGACGTTGTCGAGGCCCATGATGGCCCCGCGCATGCCGCTCGAGGCCAGGAACTCGCGCAGCAGCAGCGGCATGAAGATGTTGTAGAGGCCCCAGGTGATGGCGAGGCTGGCCGCCCCCACGCCGAGGCCGAGCAGCTGCCAGTGGTTGAGGCCCGTGTAAGGCCGCTTCAAGGGGTGTCCTCGCTGGGGTCGGGTGGCCTCGCGGCCGAGCCACGACCGGGCGGGCGCCGCGCCGCTTCCTCCATCGCCTCCGCAAGCTCCCGGGCCTTGCGCTGCTGCTCGATGTCCGCGTCCCCGACCTGCACGCGGGCGCCGAACGCCAACGAACGGTCGCGAGAGAGCGCGGCGCGTGCCAGCAGCATGGCCGTCACGGGGTTGACCAGCGGGATGAAGACCATGACGAGCAGGGCCTTGGGCATGAACCGCCCCTCGACCAGGGAGAAGTAGACGAGGCTCGCGAGCAGGATGCTCGACGCTCCCATGGTGGGCGCGATGGTGGCGGGGTGCGCACGCTCGTAGAACGAGCGCAGCCTGAGCATGCCGAACGATCCGATCACGACTAGCATGCCGCCCAGGAGAGCAAGCGCGACCACCAGCGCGGCGGCCCACAGGGGCAGATCGGCGCCGGTCACTCGATCACCTCGCCGCGCATGAGGAACTTGGCGAGCGCCGCGCTGCTCGCGAACCCCAGCAGGGTCATGACCAGGGCGGCCTCGAGGTACGCCGCGTCGGACACGCGCACGCCGAACAGGACCGCCTGGAGGGCGCCGTTCAGGTACAGGGCGTCGAACGCCAACACCCGGTCCTGCGCGCGCGGCCCTCTGAACAAACGCGCCGCCGCCAACACGAACGCGACGCTCAGTAGCGCGTGCGCCACCACGAGCCCCCAGTGCAGCAGACCGGCGGCCGTCACTCGAACACCTCGTGCAGGCAGCGTTCGTAGCGGTGCTTGATCGTGTGAACCCAAGCGTCGTGATCGAGCAGGTCCAGGACGTGGATGGTCACGACGTTCGACTGCTTGTCGTAGGCCGCCCAGAAAGTGCCAGGGGTGGCGGTGATGATGGCGGCCAGGGCCGCCAGGGCTGCCGGGCTGCTGATGTCGAGGGGCACGTTGACGAACTCCGAGCGCAGTCCGTTCCGGCTGCGGCCGAGCGTTATCGCGATGACCGCGAAGTTCGAGCGCGTGACGTCGTACAAGACGAGGAAGAGGAGCCTCAGCGCCACCAGCGGCCGCCTGATGCGAGGCGGTGCCTGGACCGCGAGGCGCGAGAGGAGCAGCCCGAGCACCAAGGCGGTGGCCACGTCGAGGGGCGCCAACGACTCCTGCAGGAGCAGCCACGTCGCCGCCAGGCCGAGCGCCAGTAGCGGGTAGGGAACCAGGCGCCTCATCATGGCTCGGCACCCGGCCGTTCGGGGCCGCCCGGCAGTCCGGGGCCGCCCGGCCGTTCGGGGCCGCCCGAGCCAAGGACGGCCTCCACGTAACCCGCGGGGCCCTGCAGGCCCGTGGCAGCGGTGTAGCGCATTGCGGGCTGGGCGAACACCGCCAGGGCCACGAGAAGCGCCACGAGGAGCGCGACCGGCACGGCCTCGAACGGGCGCACGGCGGCGGGAGCGAGGTCGGGGTCCGCCCAGAACCGGTTGACGCCCTCGCGCATCAGGGCGATGAGCGTGGCGAAGCCTGCCAGCGTGACGACCCCGATGACCCACCACGCCAGCGCGGCCGGCGCGTTGCCGTAGCCGCCCGCGCCGGTCTCGAGCGCCGCCTTGAAGATCGCGAACTTGGCGATGAAGCCGGAGAGGGGCGGGAGGCCCACGAGCTGCAGCGCCACGAAGAAGAAGGCCGCCCCGACCAACGTGGTGGTGAGAGGCAGCGCCACGCCGCGCTCCACCCCCTCGAACTCGTCGCGCAGTTGCGTCTCGTAATCGTCGGAGAACACCGGCTCGAACGTGGCCAAGGCCTCGCCGTGCTGGCGGGTGACCAGCTCGCACAGCAAGAAGACGACGCCGATGCCCAGGGTGGAGCCCACGAGGTAGTAGAGCGCGCCGGAGACGACCGTGGCGTCGCCGGAGGCGATGACGGCCAGGAGCGTGCCGGACGAGACGAGCGTGAGGTAGCCCGCGATCCGGGGCAGCTCGCGGCTCCCGAGGACACCCAGCGTGCCGAAGACCACCGTGGCGAGGCCCAGGTAGAGGAGCCACGAGCTGCCGAACAGCGCCAGCGCCTGCCCCTCCGGCCACAGCAGCGTGCTGAGGCGCAAGATGACGTACACGCCCACCTTGGTCATGACCGCGAAGATGGCCGCGACGGGCGCGGCGGCGGCGCTGTAGGTGGTGGGCAGCCAGAAGGAGAGGGGCCAGGCGCCCGACTTCACGAGGAACGCCACGCCGAGCACCGACAGCCCGGCCTTGAGGAGCAGCAGATCGTCCGCGCCCAGGGTGCTCGCCTTGACGGCGAGATCGGCCATGTTGAGGGTGCCGGTGAGCGCGTACACGAGGCTCACGCCCACGAGGAAGGCCATGGAGGCGACCAGGTTGATGGCCACGTAGTGCAGGCCGGCCTTCACGCGGCGCTTGCCGCCGCCATGCAGGAGCAGCCCGTAGGACGCGGCCAGCAGGACCTCGAAGAAGACGTAGAGGTTGAACAGGTCCCCGGTCAGGAAGGCGCCCGAGAGCCCCATGAGCAGCAGCAGGTAGAGGGTGTGGAAGCGCGGGCCGAGCACCGCCCAACGCCCCAGCGCGTAGACCATCCCGGCGGCGCCCAGCAGGTTGGCCACCAGGACCATGAGCACGGCCAGGCGGTCCGCCACCAGGACGATGCCGAAGGGCGCGGGCCAGCTGCCGAGGCGGTAGACGACGATCTCGGGCGTCGACGGATCGCCCACCAGCAGCAGGAGGCGCACCGCGGCCGCCAGCGTCAGCAGGACGGCGGCCAGGCTGATGACGCCCTTGGCGCGGCGCCGCCGCTCGTCCAGCAGGAGCAGCAGAGCGCCCGCGACCAGCGGCAGCAGGATGGGAAGAACGGCGAGGTGCGTCTGGAGCGCGGTGGAGAGGGCGGTCATGCGGCGCCTTCGTCGCCATCGACGTGGTCGTTGCCGGTCAGCCCGCGGGCGGCCAGCAGCACGACGAGGAACAGCGCGGTCATGGAGAAGCTGATGACTATCGAGGTGAGCACCAGGGCCTGCGGCACGGGGTCGGCGAACTTCTCCGGGTCGGCGCCCACCGCCAGGACCGGAGCCCCTCCCACCACCACACGACCCATGGCGAGGATGAAGAGGTTGACGGCGTAGGTCAAGAGCGAGAGCCCGATGATCACCTGGAAGGTGCGCGGGCGCAGCACGAGGTAGACCCCCGCGGCGGCGAGCGCGCCGAGCCCGACCGCCACCACGACCTCCATCAGCCGCCCCCGCCCGTGCCGTTGGCGCCGGGTGTATCGGCCGCCGCGCCGCTCGGCTCGTCGGCAGGTTCGATGACGCGCGGTTTGCGGATCGACTGGTGCGCCAACGCGATGAGCATGAGCACGGTGGCGCCGATCACCAGAGCGAACACTCCGAGGTCGAAGAGCGTGGCCGAGGCGACGGGTAAGCGGCCCAGGTAGGGGATGTCCAGGTAGGAGTGCGCCGAGGTGAGGAACGGCCGGCCGAAGAGCCACGCGGCCACGCCCGTGGCCGCCGCGAGGAGGAGGCCCAAACCCATCCAGCGCAGCGGCAGGACCCGCAGCCGCTCCTCCACCCAGCGGGTTCCGCGCGCCATGTACTGGACGATGAAGGCGATCGCCAAGGTGACCCCGGCCGCGAAGCCCCCGCCCGGCTGGTCGTGGCCGCGCAGGAAGAGGTGGACGGCGAACAGCGCCACGAGGGGGAAGAGCAGGTGCATGACCACGCGGGGCACGAACAGGTAGTCGGTGGCCGTGTCGCCCACCTCCCGGCCCTCGAGCGCCGCATCGTGGGCCGCCTGGCGCCGCTGCTGGCGGGTGCTGCCGACGAGCTCGCGCGCGGGCCTGAAGCGCCTGAGCAGCGCGAAGACGGTCAGCGCCACCACGGCCAACACCGTGATCTCACCCAGCGTGTCGAACCCGCGGAAGTCGACGAGGATGACGTTGACGACGTTGCGCCCGCCGCCACCCCCATAGGCGTTGGCGATGAAGAACTTGCCGATGCCGCCGTTCGCGGGCCGCGTCATGGCGGCCAGCGACAGGCCGGCCATGCCGGCGCCGACGACGAGCGCCAGGGCGAGGTCGCGGCCACGGCGCGTGAAAGCGCGGGCGCGGCTACGGCGCGTGAAAGCGCTGGCGCGCCGGACCTCAGTGCGGGCCCCTTCGCCCACGGCCTGCGGGTCGCGCCGCGGCAACCAGCGCAGGCCCAGGAGGAGGAGCACGGTGGTCACGATCTCGACCAGCAACTGCGTGACGGCCAGGTCGGGCGCCGACAGCCACACGAACGTGAGGCACACGGCCAAGCCGGCCCCGCCCAGGAGGATGACGGCGGCGAGGCGGTGGAACTTGGCGAGGTACGCCGCGCCCACCGCGCACAAGGCGCCGAACACCCAGACCACGAGGAACGGCCAGGAGAACGCCGTCAGCGGCACCCCTCCCAGCATGGCCACCCTCTCCGGCCCGGTGAACGCCTGGTACAAGAACGGCGCCCCGCCCGCCAGCAGCGCGGCGGCGACGACCAGGAAGAGTTGCGGCTGCAGCCGCCTGGTGCCGAGGAAGCGCACGGCGGCGGCCGAACCCACCACCAGGCCCTCCATGGCGCGGTCGAACACCTGCCGGGCCCGCGCGCGCTCCGCCCACGGGCGCTCGCGCTGCTCGCGGTTGGCGAGGCGGCGGTAGAGCGCCACGTACAGCGCCGTGCCCAACGCCATGGCCACTAGGGAGAGCAGGAAGGCGGGCGTGAAGCCGTGCCACAGCTCGAGGTGGTAGTCGGGCGTCCTGGCGCCCAGCACCGCCACCACGGCCGAGCGCAGCAGCGGCCCCACCGACATGGCGGGAAGGATCCCCACCAGCAAGCAGACGGCGACTAGCAACTCGATGGGCAGGCGCATCCAGGCCACTGGCTCGTGCGGCCGCCTGGGCAGGTCCTTGGCCTCGGGCCCAAAGAAGACCTGGTGGATGAACCTCACCGAGTAGAGGACGCTGAACGCGCTGCCGAGCGTGGCGAAGAGCGGCAAGAGCCGGTCGAAGACGGAGCCCGAGTGGAACTCCAGCGTCTCGGTGAGGAACATCTCCTTGGAGAGGAAGCCGTTGAGGAGGGGGATGCCGGCCATGGCCGCCGCGGCCACCATGGCCAGCGTGCCCGTCAGCGGCATGTGCCTCAGGAGGCCGCTCAGGCGCCGCACGTCGCGGGTGCCCGTCTCGTGGTCGATGACGCCCGCCGCCATGAACAGCGAGGCCTTGAACGTGGCGTGGTTGAGGGTGTGGAAGATGGCCGCGACGGCGGCGGCCGGGGTGGAGAGGCCGAGCAGGAGGGTGATGAGGCCTAAGTGGCTGATGGTCGAGTGCGCCAAGATACCCTTGAGGTCGTTCTGGAACGTGGCCCTGACGGCGCCCAGCATGAAAGTGACGAGGCCCGCCAGGCTGACGGTGTAGTACCAGGTGTCGTTCCCGGCCAGCACGGGCCACAGGCGGATCATCAGGTAGATGCCCGCCTTGACCATGGTGGCCGAGTGCAGGTAGGCCGACACGGGCGTGGGCGCCGCCATGGCGTGCGGCAGCCAGAACTGCAGCGGGAACTGCGCGCTCTTGGCGAACGCGCCCACCAGCAGGAAGAGGATGGCGGGCGTGAGCAGGGGGCTGGCCGCGAGGACGTCGCGAGAGGCCAGCACGGTGCCCACGTCGAAGCTGCCGACCACGTGGCCGATGATGAGCACGCCCACCAGCAGGAAGAAGCCGCCCAGGCCGGTGACCGCCAGGGCCATGCGGGCCCCGCCGCGAGCGTTCTCGTTGTGGTGCCAGTAGCCGATCAGGAGGAACGAGAGTAGGCTCGTGAGTTCCCAGAACAGGACGAGCTGCACGAGGTTGCCCGACAGCACGAGCCCGAGCATCGAGCCCATGAAGGCCAGCAGGTACGAGAAGAAGCGCGGCACGGGGTCCTCGGGCGCCATGTAGTAGCGCGCGTACAGCACCACCAGGGCGCCTATGCCCGTGATGAGCAGCACGAAAAGCCAGCTCAGGCCGTCGAGGCGCCAGGTGAGCTCGAGCCCGATGTCGGGCAGCCAGTGCCACGTCTGCTCGAGCACGCGGGCGTCGGTGACGCCCTGGTAGAGCCACGCCGCCAGGCCCACACCGGCCAGCGCGGTCGCGCCGGCAAGCCCCGCCGCTGCGTTGCGCGCGTGGCGCGGAAGCAGCAGGACGAGGGCGCTGACGACGAATGGCGCCAGGGCCAGCACTGGTAATAGGGTCGCGTCTACGGTCATAAGGGGCGGCGGGCGCGAAACCCGGCTGCCCGGGTGCGGCGCCTCATCATAAGGGGAGGCTCCGACAACGGTGTAAGTGAAGTCCTGGCGCGGCGCGGTGGTATGTGTGAGCGCCATGCCCTTCCTCCCACCCGACCTGGTAGCCACGCTCACCGACTTGGCGGACGCCACCCTCACCGGGAGCGGTGCACCCGGCCTTGGCCTCAGCGTCTTCACGCCCAGCGAGGTGGTGCTAGAGCGCGGCTTCGGCCTTCGCGACCGCGAGGCGCGCCTGCCCGTCACCCCCGGCACCATCTTCGGCGTGGCGAGCGTGACGAAGTCGTTCACCGCACTCACGGCGCTCGCGCTGCAGGAGCGCGGACTGTTGAGCATCGGCGACGACGTGCGGAGCTACTTCGACTTCGGCCGCCTCTGGTCGGAGGGCGAGGCGCCGCGTGTGGAGCACTTCTTAAGCCACACGAGTGGCCTGCCACCTACGCCCACCATGACGTGGCTGCGCTACGCCAGCCAGGAGGACGACACCGTGGCGGCCGGGCCGACCCTGGGCGAGGCCAAGTTGACGCTGGTGCCGGGCGTGATGGGCATGGCGCCGCTGCCCACGGGGTCCCTCACGCTTGCTGGCTTGGAAGCCGCGGCGGCCGCGCTGGAAGATGGTGAGGCGCGCCGCCGCCTGGAGGCCCTCGCCGCCTTGGTTTCCGACTTCGCCGGCCTGGCGGGCTGGCTGGGGGAGAACGCGGCGCCGCTGGCGCCGCCGGGCGGGCTCTACTCCTACAGCAACGACGCCTTCTGCCTCGCGGGCGGGATCGTGGCGCGCGCCGCGGGCGCCCCCTTCGCCGCGGCCGTGGACCGCGAGGTGCTATTGCCTCTGGGGATGCGGCGCTCGCGCTTCGACCTGGGCGGCGTGCTGGCGGACGCCGATCACTCGACGCTCTACACCAAGGACGCCGCCGGCGCCGTGCGGCGCTCGCCGGCCTGGCAGACCACCGGCGTCATGCAGGGCGGGGGCATGCTCAAGTCCACGCTGGCCGACCTGCGCGTGTACGTGCGTCACCTCATGCGAGGCGGGCCCAAGGTGCGAGCCATGACAGCGCCGCGCGTGTCCAGCGCGCCAGGCGCGGCCTACGGCCTGGGCCTGGCGATCAACGAGGACCACCACGGCCTGCGGGTGGTGAAGCACGGCGGGAGCCTGAAGGGGGTGTCGAGCGCCATCGGATTCGTGCCCGAGCTGGGCGTGGGAGTGGTGGTCCTCTGCAACCTGGACGGCGTGCCGGCCGAGCAGCTCCTCACGCGAGCGATCAACGCTTGCGCCGGGCTGCCGCTGGACGCGGCGGCCTACGAGCCCGAGCCCTTCCTGGCGGCCGCCGCCCCCGAAGCCGCCACATCGGGCCCCGACGACGGCGAGGCCACCCCGTCGGCCGCCGCCGAGCCATTCCTCGGCGAGTACCTCTCGGGCGAACCGTACGGGCGCCTGCGCCTCTACCGCACCGCGTCGGGCGAGCTGCGCGCTCAGGAAGGGTGGCCGAAGGTCGACCTTCCGGCGTTCGTGGCAGGCCCCGACGAGGTGGCGCTCGTGTATCCCGAGCGGCGCGCGCCCGTCAGACTGTTGAGGGACGAGCATGACGAGGTGTGGAGCGCCCAGGCGGGGCGCGTCATGCGGCGCCTCGGGTAAAGCGCGGGGCGCGCCGGCTTGGTTCGGGGGCACGCCGACCCGACTCCGTGCACGCCGGTCCGACTCCGTTTACTCCCGTCCGACTCCGTGCACACCGGTCCGACTCCGTGCGCTCCCGTCCGACTCCGTGCACGCCGGTCCGACTCCGTGTGCGCCAGCCCGACCCCGTGCCCGTGACTATTCGAACAAGCTCTCGTCGAGAGTGACGTTGTACGCGATGGCCTCGACGTGGGTGCGGCTGATCTTCTTCCACTCGTCGCCGGTGCGAACGTAGGTGGTCGAGTCGAAGGCCATGAAGGCCTGCGTGTCGACCGGCTTGTCGTAGACCACCAGTATCTCGCCGGCGCCGACAACGCTCATGTGCACGGCCAGCACCTTGCCGTCTTGGAACAGGTACTGCGTGGTGGTCGGGTTTCCGGTCTCGTCGTGGGTGGTGTACGTCACCTGCTCGCCGGACACGATGTCGCCGTAGCTGACGACACCATCGTCGGTGGCGCCGTCGCCTGGTCCTAACACGATGGGGTCGGCCTGGTCGAACTCCTTCGCCAGTTGCGCGGCCGCTTCAGGGGGCAGCTGCTGTTTTCCGGGCACGCCCGTCGTGGTCACGGTCGCCACACCGTTCACGAGGACGACGTGGCTGGTCATCCCGGGCATCTCGGTGGTCATCGAGAGGCGCCTGTTCTCGAAGTCGATGACGGTGGTAGCCTTCGACTCCGCGGTCTGGCCCGCGTCGAGGAACGTCGTCGTGGTCACAGACTGTTCCACGTTGCGGACCTCGGTCTTGGTGGCCGGCTGTAGTCCCTCGAGGAGGGTGCGGGCGCGATCGTCGATCTGCGCGGACGCCGTGGATAGCAACGCGGCCACGAGCAGGGTGGCGGCCAAGGCGAGCGAGGTCAGGGGGCGGCTCGGGTTCATGGCAGAGTGTAGGCGGCGCCGCTGGCGTCGGCCGCTAGTCCGTCACCAGCCGCGGTTCCCCGCCAACTGCTCGTCCGTCACCAGCCGCAGTTCCCCGCCAACTGCTCGTCCGTCACCAGCCGCAGTCCCCCGCCAACAGCTCGTCCGTCACCAGCCGCTGGCCCGTCACCCCACCGCCGGCACGAAAACGGCCCCGCGCCGGCGGATGTCCCGGCGCGGGGCCAAGGTGGCGCTAAGTGGTTCGGCTTACTCGAAGACGCTCTCGTCGATGGGCTCGTTGATTATCGAGTCTTCGAAGTGGACGTGGCTCGCCTTCGTCCAGGTGCCATCTTGCAGCATGTAGGTGGTGTTGTCGAAGGCGCTGCTGGTGAACTGGCTGATGGGCGAGTCGAACACGCTGACCATCTCCGTGCCGTCGGCCTCCATGTGCGTGCCTACGAGCTTGCCGCCGTCGAACACGTAGCCCATCGTCACCGGTTCGCTGGAGCCCGGCATCGTGGTGGTGTAGGTCACCAGCTCGCCCTTCAGCACGCCGTAGTCGACCGGGCCGTCGTACGTGGCCTTGTCGGTGTCCTTGAGGAAGACCGCCGGGGGCTTCTCGAACGTTTCAGCGAGCGACTCGGCCACGCCGGGCGGGACGGGCAGCGCCATGGGCATGCCTGGCATGGTCATGGTCACCTTGCCGTCTTGGTAGATGGTGCGGGTCGACATGCCCGGAGCGATCTCCATGAACGAGGCCAGGCGGCGGTTCACGTAGTCGATGACGGTGCGGCTGCTCATCTCCTGCGTGGTGCCGTCCGGCATGTAACTCGTGATCACCATGGTCTGGTCGAGGGTGTCGATCTCCTGCACGGAAGCGGGCTGGATGCCCTCGAGGAGAGCGCGAGCGCGGTCGTCGATCTGTGCAGACGCCAGCGAGAGTACCGAGGCGACGGCGAGGAAGGCCACGACCACGAGCGACGATCTGAGGTTGCGTCGTTTCATCCTAGAAGTCTAAGGGGCGCGCGGTCGAGGGCAGTGAGATTCTCGGCAGCGCTCCTTGAGCCGTGGTTCATGTGCCGCGGGCTACCCGTTCGCCGCCTGCCGGTCAGGCGTCGCGCAGGGTGGGGTCGAGCAGGTCTCTCAGGCCGTCGCCGAAGAGGTTGAACCCGAACGAGGCTAGCAGGATGGCGAGGCCGGAGAAGACCGACACCCACGGCGAGAGCAGCATGGTGCCTCGGCTCTCCGAGAGCATGAGGCCGAGCGAGGGGGTCGGGGGCTGCGTGCCCAGGCCCAGGAAGCTCAGCGAGGCCTCGACCAGGATGGCGGTCGACAACGACAGCGTGACCTGCACGAGGATGGGCGCCATGATGTTGGGCGTCACGTGCTTGCCCAGTATGCGCCAGGCGTTGCCGCCCAGGGCGCGTGCGGCGGCCACGTAGTCCCAACTGAGGACGGTAAGGGCGGGCCCGCGGGCCAGGCGCGCGAACACGGGCGTGTACACGATGCCGATGGCCAGGCCCGTGTTGAAGCTCCCGGGGCCGAGGACGGCCAGCACGGCGATGGCGAGCAGGATGATGGGGAAGGCGAGGAGCACGTCCATGAAACGCATGATGATGCGGTCGAGCCAGCCGCCCCAGTACGCCGCCAGCAGCCCGAGCCCGCCGCCGACGACGGTGGCGATCGCCACGGCGCCGAGGCTCACGAGGACGCTCGTGCGGTAGCCGTGCAGGATGCGCGAGAGGGTGTCGCGGCCGAAGTTGTCGGTGCCCAAGAGGTGCGCCGCGCTGGGGCCCTGGAAGCGCTCGCGGATCGACTGCACCAGCGGGTCGTAGGGCGCCAACCAGGGGCCGAGCACCGCCGCGGCGACGACCAACAGCGCCACCACGAAGCCGATGAACCCCACGCGGTTGCGCCACAGGCGATTGAAGAAGCGGCGGAGATTCACACGTACTCCACGCGCGGGTCGATCCAGGCATAGGTGAGGTCGACGAGCAGGTTCACCACCACGAAGATGCCGGTAACGATGAGCACGACGCCCTGCAGCAGCGGGTAGTTGCGCTCGTTGATGGCTCCCAACATGAGCCGGCCCACGCCGGGAATGGCGAACACCTGCTCTATGACGACCACGCCCGAGAGGAGGTAGCCGAGCTGCACGCCGATGACGGTCACGGTCGGGATGAGAGCGTTGCGCAGGGCGTGCTTGTAGAGGACACGCCGCTCGCTCACGCCCTTGGAGCGGGCGGTGCGCACGTAATCGCTCGACATGACCTCGAGGAGGCTGGAACGCAAGATACGCGTGATGCCCGCCACCATCGGCAGGCTCACGGCCACGGTGGGGAGCGCCACGCGGGCCAGGTTGCCGAGCGGGTCCTCCGTGAACGGCACGTAACCGATGGCCGGCCACGCGGGGATGTAGAGCGAGAAGAAATAGAGGAACAGTACCCCCACCCAGAAGGAGGGCAGGGTGAGGCCGATGATGGCGAGGATCCTCACCACCACGTCCCCGCCCGTGCCCCGCGTCCGCGCGGCTAAGACGCCGAGCGGGATCGCGAGCACGAGGGCGAGGACGAGGGCCAGGAACGTGATCTCGAAGGTGGGGAGCAGCCGCGCCCTGATCTCGGTAAGCACGGGCGTGCCCGTCCAGATGGAGGTGCCGAGGTCGCCCCGCAGCACCCCCGTGAGCCAGTTCCAGTACTGCTGGTACGCCGGCAGGTCGAGGCCGATCTGGTGCCTCAACGCCTCCACCCGGTCGGGCGTGATGTCGACGTTGGCGCCCAACATGATGGCCACGGCGTCACCCGGGATGAAGCGCACCATCGCAAACACGAGGACCGAGACCCCGAGCAGCACGACGATCAGGTCTAGTAGGCGCCTGACGGTGTACTGGAACATCCGTCAGCGCCTCAGCGCAGCTCTACCTCGCGAAGGTAGCGCAGGCCGCGGGTGGGGAGCTGCTGGAAGCCGACCACGTTGTCGGAGACGGCGCTGAAGAGCGTGCCGTAGGCGATGTGCGCGATGGGGCCCGTGCAGGCCAGGCGCTTCTGCAGGTGGTCGTAGATGTTCACGCGCTCGGCGTGATCGGTGGTGGTGCGGCCGAGCTTAAGGAGCTCGTCCACGGAGGGGTCGGAGAACTTGAAGACGTTGGTGGAGCCGCCGGTCACGAAGGTGCGGTAGAGGTAGCCGTCCGGGTCGGTGGAGCCGCCGTTGAGGCTCACGAAGGTATCGAAGTCGGAGTTGCGCCACGCTTGCACGAAGGCGCCGAACTCGGCCACGTTGACCTTGAGCCTGATGCCGACCGTGGCGAGCTGCGCCTGAACGACCTGCGCGACGTCGGACACGACCTGGATGGTGCCGAAGGTGATCAGGTCGGCGTCGAAGCCGTTCGGGTAGCCGGCCTGGGCGAGGAGCTCGCGGGCCTTGTCGGGGTTGGTGGCGTAGCAGGGGAAGTTCGAGACGGGCGTTGCCCATTCCTCGAGCCCGGGGCTCAGCGGACCGCCCGGCACGGCGTTGCCGAAGTAGACGGCGTCGACGATCTCGTCTCTATCGATGGCGTAGTTGATGGCCTCGCGCACGAGGGGGTCGTTGAAGGGCGCGCGGCTGACGTTGAGGCCGAGCAGCGTGTAGGCGAGGTCCTGGACGCCCATGAGCGTCACGCCTCGAGCGTTCTTGAGCGTCTCGGCGGTGGCGGGGTCGACGTCGGGGATCAGGTTGTAGGTCCCCGTGCGCATGCCGGCGGCGCGGGTGGAGGCCTCGGGCACGACGTTGTAGCGCAACTCTGCCAGCTTCGGCTGGCCTGGGCGGTAGTAGTCGGGGTTGGCCACCAGCAGCACGTAGGTGTCGGGAACGATCTCCTTGAGCATGAACGGACCCGTGCCCACGGCGGCCTGCTGCAGGCTGCCGCCGTTGGCCTCTACGACCTCGCGCGGAACGACGGTCAGGTTGGTGAGGTTCGATAGGAACGGCGCGAACGGCTCCTTGAGGGTGAAGGTCACTTCCAGCGGGCCCGTGGCCACGAGCGACGCGACCTCGTTGAAGCGGCTGGCCTGCGGCGAACCCGTCTCGGGATTCATGATGCGGTCGAAGGAGTAGACGACGTCCTCGGCGGTCATGGTGCGGCCGTTATGGAACTTGACGCCGTCCCTGAGCTGGAAGACGTAGGTGAGGCCGTCGTCCGAGACGGTCCAGGAGGTGGCGAGCGCCGGTTCCAGCACGAGCCCGGCGTTCACTTCGAGCAGGCCGTCGTAGATCTGGCCGATGACCGCGAACGAGGAGAAAGCCGTTACGACGTGAGGGTCGAGGCCGACCGGCGCCTGATCCACGGCCAGCTCGAGCCGGCCCTGTTGGGCGAAGGCCGTGCCGAAGAGGGCCACGGCAGCGATGAGGAGGAGCTTTAGTGAGCGCATGTTGCCTTCCTTCCATGGTCGCGCCGTGGCACCCTCGAGGTTGGTCGTCTCCGTGGGTTCAGGGCGCGGAGGAGCGTGCTTTTGCTCCCCGAGAGTACCATTGCTAGACCAGTGGGGCGGCGGGTGATAGCCTTCGGCATGGACCGGAAGACTGACCCAGGTGCCGCCGAGCGGGCCGTGGTGGCGGCCACGCCGCTCCTGCAGGCCGCCATCGCCGATCGCGTGACGCCCGGCGCGGTGCTACAAGTGGCCGGCCCCAGCGGCCCCGGCGCCGCCGTAGCCAGGGGCGCCGTGGCCTACGGCGGCGAGGCGGTCACCCTGGAAACCAGGTACGACCTGGCCTCGGTGACAAAGGTGACGGCCTGCCTCCCGAGCCTGCTTCGGCTGGTGGAGGCGGGCGAGTTGCGCCTGAGCGACCGCGTCGACCGCTTCTTCCCCGCCGCCGGCTGGATGCAGGAACCGTCGTTGGGCGCAGTCACGGTGGAGGACCTGGCGCTGCACCGCTCCGGGCTTCCCGCGTGGCGCCCGGTCTTCGCCTCCGTAGCGGGCCACCGCGCCGTGCTCACCAACGTCTTGCAGTCGAGCCTGAGCGAGCCACACGGCAAGAACCTCTACTCGGACCTAGGCGTCATCGTCCTCACCGCCATCATCGAGCGCGTGTCCGGAACGCCGCTCCAGGAGTTCCTGCGCCGGCAGGTGCTCAAGCCCCTGGGCATGAGCAGTACGGGCTTCGGACCGCTACCCGCGGGCGCCGACGTGGCGGCCACCGAGGACGACGGCTTGCGTGGGCCGTTGGCGGGCCGCGTCCACGACGAGAACGCCGACGCCATGGACGGCGTCTCCGGTCACGCGGGCCTGTTCGCCACCGCCGCAGACGTCACCCGCTACGCGCAAGCCTGGCTGCGGTTCGATGCGCCCTTCGCGGGCGAGGAGCTGATGCGCCACGCCACCGGCGACCTGTCGCAGGGCGAGGGCGCGCGGCGGGGGCTCTTGTGGCGCCTCGCCGAGGAGGGCTGGCCGCTGGGCCCCAAGGCGTCGGAGCGCGCCTTCGGGCACACGGGCTTCACGGGCGCCAGCGTGCTGGTGGATCCGGGCCACGGCCTAGTAGTGACGCTGCTCACGAACCGCGTGCACCCCCGCCGCGGCCCGGCCGACGGCATCGTCTCGCTCAGACACGCGCTGCATGACGCCGTGGTGGAGGCCTTCAAGTGACCGATCGCGGGCTGCCTCCCGACCTGCCGCCCGGCCTGCCTCACGACCTTCCGCCCGACCTGCCTCCCGACCTTCCGCCCGACCTGCCGCCGGCCACCGTCTTGGGCCTCATGTCGGGCACGTCGCTCGATGGGGTCGACACCGTCACGGTCCGACTGGAACGCCGGGTGGGTCGCCTCGCCTGGGACGTGCTTGGCCGCTCGAGCCACGAGTACCCGGAGGAACTGAGCGCCAGGCTGCACCGCGCGCTCAAGCCCGAGACCTCGGACGTGGTCCTGATAACCGAGTTGCACCAGGAGGTGGGCAGGTTCTACGCAGAGGTGGTGGCTGCCGCCCAGCGCAAGCGCGAGCTGGACCTGGTGGCGCTCTCCGGGCAAACCGTCTATCACATCCCGCGGGTGGAGCCGGAGCGCGGCTGGCGCGTGAAGAGCACGCTGCAGTTGGGCGAGGCCACCGTGGTGACTGAGAACTGCAACGTCGTCACCGTCTCCGATTTCAGGCAGTCTGACCTGGCGGCCGGCGGTCAGGGCGCGCCCCTCGTGAGCTTCCCCGACAACGTGCTCTACGCCGCGCCGGGCGCGGCCCGCGTGGTGGTGAACCTAGGCGGCATCGCCAACGTCACGTACTTGCCCGCCGTCGGCGACGCGGGCCGCGTGATCGCCTTCGACACGGGCCCGAGCAACTGCCTCCTCGACGAGGCGGCGGCCGAATTCGCTGGCACCCCCTTCGACGACGGCGGCCGCTTGGCGCGCGCCGGCAAGGTGGACGAGGCGGCGCTGGAGCGGCTGCTCGACGACCCGTACTTCCGCTTACCGCCGCCCAAGACCACGGGCCGCGAGTACTTCTACCTGGGCGCCGCCCTGGAGCGTGGTTGGCCGGGAGTCGACGCGAAGCGCTTCCGGCCGGGAGCCGCCCCGGAGTGGGGCCGGTCGGGCGGTGCGGCGGAGCGGGTTGGCCCGGGCGCTGCGCTGGCGCCGGACCGGCAGGGCGGCGGGCAGGCCCTCGAGGCCCTCATGGCGACGCTCGCCGAGCTCACCGTGCGCAGCGTATTGGGAGGGATCACCACCCACCTCACGCCGTTGGGCGTTGACGAGGTCTTGGTGGCCGGTGGCGGGGCGCGCAACCCGGTGCTGCTCGAGGGCCTGACCCGGGGCCTGAGCGTGCCCGTCAAGAGCTTCGAGGAGTACGGCTGGGACGCCAAGGACCGCGAGACCCTCGCGATGGCCGTGATGGGTTACCTCGCTCTCCACGGCGAACCCAACGTGCTGCCCTCGGCCACCGGTGCGGCTTGGCCCGTAGTGGCGGGCAAGATCGCCCGTCCTTGGGGCGGCCGGCGGCGCCCGCGGTAGCCCGGCCCGGGCGCACGCCGGCGTCGTGCGGACGTTTGGGACGGTGATGGCGTCAAGGTCAACCCGGCGAGCGCTGGCGTTGTACCAGTTCGGTTTACTGCGACGCTACGTGTCGCACTTACGTGTGACGATGACTCAACCGCGCGGGATGCCATGGTTCGGGGGAACAAGGCAAACCGCGCGGCACCTTCTTGGCGCTCGACCGCACCGCTGAATCGCGCCAAGGAATCACGCCAATGAATCGCGCTGCGGAATCGAACCAAGGCACCGCGAATGGGCTGCGCCCCAAGCAACCTCACCAAGCTTCTGTCCCAAGAACATGCCTGCCAACCCACCGGCGGCTAACCTGAAGCAGCGGCGCCCCCGGAAGTGCGGGCCCGGTTAGGAGCGCGCCACGGCGCGGGCATGAGATATCGATCAATGAGAGACATCGATCTGCGAACCGACGACGAGCGGCTGTTCGTCACCATCCGTCCCACGGCCGAGGTGACGATCAAGGCGCCCACCACGCGCGCGTCCTTCCTCCGCAAGCTGAGGCTCGCCGTCAAGGATGCCCTGCAGCGCGGCGGCTTCGGGGTGCGCGTGTTCGTGCGGGGCAACCGCGTGATGGCCGAGGTGAGCAGCCGCGCCGACGAGGGCGGGGCCGCCGAGCGACCCGACCCGGCCGAGGGGCGTCCCGCTCCGGCCGAGGGGCGTCCCGCTCCGGCCGAGGGGCGTCCCGCTGCGGCCGCCGAGCGACCCGACCCGGCCGCCGTTGCCGAGGTCCTCTCCCGCGTCTTCGGCATCGGGACCTTCTCGCTGGTGGAGGCCGTGACGGCGCCCGACCTGGACGCCATCGTCGAGGCCGGCCAGCGGCTCTACGGCGAGCGCGTGCGGGGCAAGCGCTACGCCGTTCGCTGCAAGCGCATGGGCCGGCACGCCTTCAGCTCGATGGACGTGGAACGCAAGCTGGGCGCCGCCCTCAACCCGGGCGCCAAGGTCGACCTCACCAACCCCGAGGTGACGGTCGAGATCGAGGTCGACGGGCGCCAGGCCCTCTTCCTGAGCCAGCGGCACGCCGGCGCCGGCGGGCTGCCGCTCGGCACGGGCGGTCACGCCCTCGCGCTGCTCTCGGGCGGTTACGACTCGGTGGTGGCCGCCTGGTCGCTCATGCGGCGCGGCGTGGAGGTCGACTTCGTGCACTTCCGCCTCGGAGACCTCGAGTCGGAGCGCCTGGCCCTGAGGGTCGCGAAAGTGCTATCGGACGAGTGGGGCGCGGGTTCGCGGCCCGAGGCGCACGTCATCGACCTGCGTCCGGCCATGGGCGAACTGCGCAGCCACGTGGAGACGAACCTCTGGCAGGTGGGTCTCAAACGCCTCATGGTGAGAGCCGCCGACGGCGTGGCCGACGCGCTCGAGGCGTACGCCACGGCGGGCGCGAGCGGGGCCGCCACTCAGCCTCAGGTGCGGGGTCGGCGACTCTCGCGCCGGCGCATCGACGCGCTCGTGACCGGGGAGGCCATCGGTCAGGTGTCGTCTCAGACGCTCTCCAACATCCGCACCATCGACGCGGCTGCCGTGCGTCCCGTCCTGCGCCCGCTCATAGCCACGGACAAGCTGGAGATCATCGCCCTGGCCGAACGCATCGGCACGGCCGAGTTGTCGGCCAAGGCCGTCGAGGAGTGCAACATCACGCCCGTGCGGCCCGCCACCTCCAGCCGCGCTGAGAGGCTGAGTTGGCAGGAAGGCGGCATGAACGAGGACGCGCTGCTCCCCGCCCTGGCGCGAGTGGCGAGCGGCGCCTCGCGCGTGCCGCTGCGCGCCTACCGGGAGGGTGAGGGGGTGCTGCCGGTTCCGACGGCTGGCGAGGGCGACGACCTCCGGGTGCGCGAGCTACCCGCCGACGCGGTACTCATAGACTGCCGCGCCGCGGCCAAGCGCGGGTGGACACCCGCGTGGCCCGAGATGATCGCCGAACCCAGTGACTTGATCGCCGGTGGCGGGCTCGACGCCGACCGCGTGTACGTCGCCTTCTGCCCGCTGGGGCAGCGCAGCGCGTACGTGGCCAAGCTGCTTCGCGAGGGCGGAGTCAGGGCATTCAGCTTCATGGGCGGCGAGGGCGAGCTGCACAAGTACTTGGAGCGGTCGGCCGGCGCAGGCGCGGTCGCCGAGGGCGAACTCAGGCCCTAGTTCCCCAGCCGCGCGCCCGCGCCCTCACGCTTGCGCCGTCGCCCTCACGCTTGCGCCCGCACCCTCACGCTTGCGCCGTCGCCCTCACGCTTGCGCCCGCGCCAGGCGGGCCGCGGCCTCGACCGGCTCTCGCGAAGTGACGCCGAGCCGCGTGCCCGAAGGCAGGGCGGCGGCCAGCGCGTCGGTGAGGGGCGCCCCGCAGCGGGCCACGCCGCCCGCCAGCACCACCGGCAGTGCGTGCCCCACCCGACCACTCACGATGCGGGCCAAGCGGGCCAGCTCCGTGCCGGCAGCGGCCAGGACGAGGCGGGCCTGCTCGTCGCCCCGGGCCGCGGCCAGCGACACCACCGGCGTCAACGCCGCCAACCTGGCCCTGCCCCCGCCGTAGACCTCGCGGCGGATGGTGTTCCAGTCATCGCCCCCGAGCGCAGCGAAGATGCCGGCCGCAAGCGGGCCGCCTGGCGCCGCCCCCTGTTCGTCCCAGCGGCGCAGGACGCCTTTCAGCGCCTCGCGTCCGATCCAGTAGCCGCCCCCCGCGTCGTCTATCAGGTAGCCGTGGCCACCCGCGCGGATGGCGGTTCCGTCTGCGGCCAGGTGGAAGGCGACGCTGCCGGTGCCGGCGTACACGAGCACACCCTCGCCTGGCCGGAACGCGGCCAGGTAGGCGGTGTGGATGTCGGGCATGACGCTCACGGCCGCCTGCGGCATTTGGAGGGCCTCGGCGATGGTGGTCGCCAAGAACCCGGCGTCGGGGGAGTCGGGCTCGAGGCCCGTGACGCCCGCGACCACGCGCGCGGGCGTGGCCGTGGCGGCAACCTGGCGCAGCAGGGCGGTGAGGCGCTCCAGAACGGCCGCCCGCTCTGGCGTGGCGAGCTGGATGGCGGACACTGGTCCACCCGCGCCGCGCGCCAGCTCCTCGCCGGCCGCGTCCAGCAACAACCACCTGGTGCTCGAGCCACCGGCGTCGATGCCCAGGAAGGCGGCCCGATCAGACACTCATGGCCTCGGCTGCGAGCCCCTCGATGAGGGTAGCCCGACCTGGTTCCACGGAGTCCGCGGTAACGAGCCAGACGCGGATCTGGTCCTCGCCCTCCGCGGCGAAGGGCAGCTTGGCGATCGTCAGCCAGCCGGCCGCCGCCTCGGCCCGCAACTCGGACGCGAGGACCACGCCCACCCCGGCTCCAGCCAGGACCGCCGCCCGCATGGCGGTCGGACTCGGGATGGAGGCCTGGTGGGCGGCGGCGAGGCCGGCACGCCGCAGGAGCAGGCGGGCGCGCTCGCCCACCGCGCTGGGTTCGGAGGGTAGCAACCAGCGCGCCTGGGCGAGCAGGCCGGCGTCGGCGCCGTCGTGCCTGACCGCCGGCTCGCTGGGGTGAGCCGCGACCACGACGCGCTCCTCGCCTATGGGTGCCAAGCGCAGCCCCGGCTCGCCTCCGGCGGGCGCCGCCAGGGTGAAGGCGGCCGAGAGCTCGCCGCGGCGCACGGCGGCGACGAGGTCGGCCGAGTGCCCCTCTACGAGCTGGACCCCTGCCGCACCGTCGGCCGTCAGGGCGCCGCCAAGCAGCGGTACGAGGTGGGGGCTCAGCCCGCAGCGCAGTGTCTTCGCGGTGCTCCGCTCGGGGTCGAGGCGCTCGCCCGCCTCGCGCAGTGCAGCACGCACCTCGCGAGCGGCCCCCAGCAACGCTTGCCCGGCGGGGGTAAGCCGCGTGCCCGCGGCCGTGCGCTGCGTCAGCGGTCCGCTCGCCAGTTGCTGCAGCGCCGCCAGGCGGCGGCTGACCGAGGACTGCCCCACGCCCAGCAGCTCGGCGGCGGCGCTCTCGTTGCCGGCCTCCGCCACGGCCAGGAGCGTGAGGAGGTGCTCGGCGTCCGGGACTCGCGGCATGCGCCCATTATGCACGTTGCGCATACGTGCCGGCTCAATCGTGGAATCGAAACTCCCCGCCCAGACTGCGGAAAGGGCGCAGCCCAACCACGCCGACTTGACGAACTGAATCCATGACAGTTGATTCTGTGAACTACCCGCCTACGCAAGGTCTTATGAAACCCGTGCGAGGAGGGGTTTGGGAGACGTTGATTACGAGACGGCTCTTGCCGCCGAGATCATGCTCGAATGATCGGCACTGCGTACTCCCGCATCACGGCGTCGCGAGTAACTAAGTGGAGCTCTTCCGTCACCGCCTGCGCTAACAGCAGCCGGTCGAACGGGTCGTTATGCACCCGTGGCAACGCCGCTACGGCCTCGGCATGCGCGATGGTGATTGGAAGCGCTTTGAACCTGAGCCGCTCGATCTCTGCAGCGAGGTCATGAGGCGCCGTCAGCTTCCTCATGCCACGCTTGATGGCTATCTCCCAGGCGGTAGCCGCGCTTACGTAAACGACGTTACCGGGATCCGTCATGGCCTCAACCGCTCGCTGCGATAACGGCTGGATCCCTCCCGCGAGCCACAAGAACACGTGAGTGTCCAGCAGAAGATTCAAGACGGATTCGAGCCGCGCTCGAAATGCTCCATGAACTCGGCGGGAAGTTCGTCGAAGTCGTCGCTCATCTGAACTCGACCTTTCCACTCGCCCGCGGAAAGGTCGCGTGGCTCGACGTCCGCTTCGTAAGGCACCAGCTTCGCCACTGGCTTTCCTGCCCTGCCGATGACGATCACCTCGCCCCGCTCTACGGCTGCGATGAGGCGAGAGAGGTTCGCCTTGGCTTCGGTGATGGTGCGTACCTCGGTTGGCGCAGTCATACTGCCTCCGAGCGCATCATAGCGTAGACCTGGCCTGGTCTGGCCTGGTCTGGTCTACTGGCCAGTGCAGTCCCCTGGGCTTGCCGCTCCAGGCGGCCGTCGCTCCAGAAAACGACACCTCTACCGCAACCATGCCGCGGCGCGCTCCATCCGTGAACACCACCTCACGTTATCGCGCCATGGTCGGCAGGGACCGTAGCAAGCGCCGCTGTGCGATGGGTTACGGCTTCAAGGCCATCATGATGCATCATGATCGAAGGCACTGATTTACCAGGAGACACTCATGGCCACCCAGACTCGCGAGAAGTTCGCAACCCAAGTCGACGCGCAGATCCTGACCGAGATCCGGAGCCTCGCTCGTAGTGAAGGCCGCCAGATTCAGGCGCTCGTTGATGAGGCGCTCAGCGATCTACTCGAGAAGCGTCGGCAGGAAAGACCACGCCCCCACGTCATGGCCGCTTACCAAGCGAGCCACGAAAGGTTCGGGGACCTCTACAAGAAGCTTGCTGAGTGACCGATTACCTCACGCTCGCGGATGTTCTCGCCATTCACGAGGATCAGATTCAACGTTACGGAGGGGCGAGCGGGGTACGTGACATGGGCGTCCTCGAAGCCGCCCTGTTCCGCCCCCAAACCGGCTACTACGCAGACACGATCGAGGAGGCAGCTGCCTTATGGGAGAGCCTGGCGCAAAGCCGCCCGTTCGTAGACGGGAACAAGCGAACCGCCTTTGCTGCCGCTTATACATTCCTCGTAATAAACGGCTTCCGAATCTCCGCCAGCGCGGGTGACACGTACGAGTTCATCAACGGGCTCTACGCCACGGCAACCTTCGCTCTTGACCATCTCGTCGTGTGGCTACGCGGGAACACAACGGATCTGTAACGCCAGGATCCAACCAGTTTTGGAGTAGCCCACGAACAGTATGGAAAACGCCCATGGGGGGCACCCCCTTTCCCGAGAGTTTCGGCTGGCGGCCACTCCCGTTATAGCCACCGAGAGAAGCCTGGATCGATAAGCCCACGATTAGGAGTGACTGCTTCGACGCGAGCCGCGCACGGGGGCGCGGCAGCTCGCTCACCAGACGAAGAGACGTAACGCAATAGTCACAATTATTTTGATATTCGTGTAAACTAGTGGTGATGACCGCCCAGACCGAGCCCCGCTCCAAGCTCTACGACATCGCGGAACAGCAAGCCGGCTACTTCACTGCCTCGCAGGCCCTGCAGGCCGGCTACAGCCGTGCCTCCCAGCACTACCATCACAAGGCCGGGAACTGGCGGCGCGAAGGCCACGGCATCTACCGGCTCGAGCGGTTCCCCCGCACAGCCGACGAGCACTACGTACGACTCATGCTGTGGAGCCGAGACCGAAACGGCAACACCCAAGCCGCCATCTCCCACGAAACCGCCCTCCAAGCCTACGAACTTAGCGACACAATGCCCGCAAAGACCCACATCACCGTCCCAAAAAGCTTCCGGAAACAACCACCCGCCGGCGTCAAGCTGCACCGCCAGGAACTGACTGCATCTGACGTGACCGAACGTGACGGGTACCGCATCACAACGCCCCTGCGCACCCTGCTCGACGCCGCGGCTTCCACGCTGAGCGCCGAACACCTAGCCACCGCCGTACAAGACGCGCTGAGCCAAGGCCTGATCCGCAAGAGCGTCCTGGAACAAGCGGTGAGTGAAGCCCCCGAAGAAGTAAAGGCGCGCTTCGCCAGCACCGGACTTCCATGATCTACCGCACCGCCGGCGGCTTCCGCCGGGCGCTCGAAGAGCGCCTGACCAACCAGGCGCGAGCCGAGCACCTCGTGGATCCTAACCGCCTTCGCACCAGTGTGGCGTTCGAACGCTTCCTCGCTAGACTCTTCCACGACGACACCAAGCGCTGGGTGCTCAAAGGCGGCTACGCCCTCGAGCTCCGCTTCCCCGGCCGCGCCCGCACCACCCGCGACCTGGACCTGAACGTACCGCCACCCCCATACCCCGACCTGCTCGACGAGCTGCAGACGGCAGCTGAGCGCGACCTGGGTGACTACTTCGAGTTCAGGCTCAGCGCCCCCACTTCCAGAGGCGCACTCACCGGCCCGCCCCAAGGCGGCCACAGGTTCAGAGTCGAAGCGATACTCGCAGGCCGCCGCTTCACCAGCTTCCCGCTCGACGTGGGCCAGGGAGACGTCACGATTCGCGAACCCGACCACATCCCCGGGCGCATCGACCTGACCTTTGCCGGCATCGCCACGCCCCGCTTCGCTGTCTACCCGGTGGAAGACCACTTCGCCGAGAAACTGCACGCCTACACCGCACCGCGCGCGATCCGCACCCGGGTCAAAGACCTCGTAGACATGATCCTACTCATCGACCAGGGACTAGAACCAAGTCCCTTGCTGCGCGACAGCCTCGCAGCGACGTTCGAGCGCTACGAAAGGCAGGCACTGCCGCTAGTCCTGCTTCCACCACCCACCGAATGGCAGGAAACCTTCCCGGCGTTAGCCCACGAAGTAGGGCTCTCGGTGAGCGACCCCCTTGAGGCCCACGCCATACTTCAAGAATTCTTGTCCGGCTTCCAATAGCCAAACGCCAAACCTTCCGCAAAGCCATAGCCCCTCAACCGGTTACCGACCGTTAGGGGAACCCCCAGGGGACGACTTAGGCACCTGATCTGGGTGGTGTCGCAACAACCACGGTCATGCCCAACCGCTATTACCTCAGGATCTCTAGCAACTTCCTCGCAAACCGGGTAGGCTACCCGCCCGTAGTAATCCGGAGATGATGACGTTGGTGTCGAGGACAACCCGCTGGGAACACAGACAACTCCGCCACGACCACCACGGCCGCGAGCTGATCATCTCCTCGCATCCCGGGCCGGCGCTCACCGGCGCGGAACGCGCCAGCCAGACGAACTCGAGCCCTACGACCAACTCTGCTACCTCATCCGCTCGCCCCAAGCTCCCCGTGAAATCTCAACCCGACTAGGATAGGAGCGTCTACGTAATACCCTGCGGCAACGTCCGTGCTGCGCCCGCAGCGGCACCACCTAGGAGGGTTCGACTTGTACTTCAAGCACTTCTACGACGAGGACCTGGCCCAGGGTAGCTACCTGATCGGCTGCCAGGCGACGGGCGAGGCGGTGGTCGTCGACCCGCGGAGGGACGTCCACCACTACGTGGACGAGGCGGCGGCGCGGGGCCTGCGCATCACGGCCGTCACCGACACGCACGTCCACGCCGACTACGTCTCCGGCGCGCGCGAGCTCGCGGCAAGCGTCGGCGCCAGGCTCTACCTTTCGGGCGAGGGCGGCACCGAGTGGCGCTACGGGTTCGAGCACGAGGAGCTCATGGACGAAGGCGTCATCCGCGTCGGCAACGTGACGCTCCAGGCGCTTCACACGCCCGGCCACACGCCAGAGCACCTGTCCTTCCTCGTGACCGACACGCAACGCTCGCAGGTGCCCTCCCACCTCCTGAGCGGCGACTTCCTGTTCGTGGGAGACGTCGGCCGGCCCGACCTGCTCGACGCGGTGGCCGGCGGCAACGACACCCGCTTCGAGGGGGCGCGGCAACTCTTCTCCAGCCTCGAGAAACTCAGGGCCCTGCCGGAGCACCTGCAGGTCTGGCCGGGCCACGGCGCCGGCAGCGCCTGCGGCAAGGCGCTCGGTGCGGTCGCCAATAGCACGCTCGGCTACGAGCGTCTCACCTCCTGGTGGTCCGCATACGTCGCCTCGGGCGACGAGGCGGGCTTCGTGGCGACGCTCCTCGAGGGGCAGCCCGAGGCGCCCGACTACTTCGGGCGCATGAAGCGTGTCAACCGCGACGGTCCCCCACTGCTGGCCGACCGGCGCCCCATGCGCAGGTTCTCCGGCGCGGAGTTGCGAGGGCGGGTAAACCGTGACGTGATGTTCCTCGACACTCGCCCGGTGGTAGAGCAGTGGGCCGGATCGGTGCCGGGTGCCCTGGCGGTGCCGAACGGCCGCTCGTTCGCCACGTACGCGGCGTGGGTCATCGACCCGGAGGCCGACCGACGCCCGGTGGTCGTGCTCGCCGCCGACGAGGCGCATGCCGCGCGGCTGCGCGACCGGCTTTCGTACGTGGGGATAGACGAGGTCGAGGGTTACGTGACGTCGCTCGAGGGGCTCGACCTCGCGCCGCTACCCCTCGTCGCTCCTGGGGCCCTCGCGGCCCTGGGCGGCGCCGAGTTGGTCGACGTGCGCAACACGAGCGAGTTCGTGCTCGGGCACGTGCCGGGCGCCCGGAAACTGGCCGCGGCAAACTTCCTCGGGCGCTGTCATGAGTTCCCGCGACGGGGGAAGCTGGTGGTCTACTGCCTGTCCGGGGAGCGCGCGGCCCTGGTGGCGAGCGCCCTCAGGAACAGGGGCTTCTCCAACGTCGTGGAACTGGAAGGTAGCTACCAGGCCTGGAGCGCCCATGCGGCGGCATCGGGCGAGAAGAACGGGACGGTGACGATATGACCGACGAGGGATCCGAAAGACCCGGCGGAGCTAGCGGCCAGGAGCCGCCCCACCACCATGATCGGCCCCCGGGCGACGAGCGCCGCAACAGTTGGTGGCCCATCCTGCTCGTGATCGTGGGCGTGTTACTGCTGGCAGGCAACTTCGGCATGGACTTGGGAGGGTTCTGGCGTGGACTGGGCCGAATCTGGTCGTTCTGGCCCATAGCGCTCATCGCCGTCGGCGCCGACATGCTCACGCGCGGCAAGTACCGCCTCCTCGTCATCTCCCTGGCCATCGGCGTGGCCGTCGTGCTCGCCTTCTCGGGCGGCGTGGGTGGGGCCCCAGCAGAACCCGTCTCCGTCGACTTCCCCGCGGGTGGGGCCACCAAGTCACGTGTGGTGCTCGACCTGGGAGTGAGCCCGCTCGACCTCACCAGTGGTAGCGGTAACAGCGTCTTGTGGGGCACCGTGCAGCTTGCGGGCAACGAGAGGCTCGACCAGAAGTCGGTCAGGCGGGGCGACACGCTCGAGGTGACGCTGAGATCACGCGGAACCGGCTGGTTGCCGTTCCAGTTCGGTAGCGTTCGTGCCGGCGAGTGGCGGCTGGAACTGAACCAAGACCTACCCACCGACCTGATGGTCGATGCCGGCGTCGGCAACCTGCAACTCGACCTTAGTGACGCCAACCTTCGAGGACTCGCGCTCGACGCGGGCGTTGGCGGTGTCACGCTGACGCTGCCTCGCACCGGGTCCTTCGACGCGAGCGTCGACGGTGGCGTCGGCGGGCTCACGATACTCGTGCCGAGGAGCCTGGCGTTGACGGCCCGCATCGATACCGGCATCGGTTCCGTGAGGGTAGGTGGAGGGTTCGAGAAGCGCGGCAACTCCTACCTGAGCCCGGCCGCCGTGGCGGGGCAGCCGGCAACTGTAAGTCTCGAAATAGACGCCGGCGTGGGTAGCGTGAGCATCAGGTCGGTCGAGTGAACTGACCGGCCGACCCTACCCGGCGCGGCGCTCGAGTGGAGCACCCGATGTGGCATATCGGTAAGTTCCTGGCGGAGTCGTCTGCGACAATGTGACGAACCTGGGCCTCTAGCCGCTCGGACTCTCGCATGGAGATCACTCGCGACCCGCACGACCGCCGCGACGGAGCGAACAAGGCACGCTTGCTCCAGAACACGCAGACCCGTGTTCTCGAGCTGATCGCCGGCGGCGCCGAGCTGAGCGAGGTCCTCGACCAGATCACGCGGTTCCTGGACCAGCAACTGGACGGCGTGCGCACCTCGGTCTTGCTGCTCGATAACAAGGGCCACCTCTACGGCTCGGTGGCGCCGAGCCTGCCGGCGGAGTTCAATGACGAGCTCTGCAGCCGGCCCATTGGGCCCGACGTGGGCTCATGCGGCGCCGCCGCCTACTTGGGAGAAGAGGTGGTGGCAACCGACATCGCAACCGACCACCGCTGGGAGAGCCTGCGCGAGGTGCCCCTGGCTCACGGGCTGCGGGCCTGCTGGTCGACGCCGCTGCTCACCCCTGAACGCGCGGTGGTCGGCACCTTCGCCGTTTACTACGTCGAGCCCCGGGGGCCGACCGCCGAGGAGCGCGCCTACGTGCGCGTGGCGGCTCACCTGGCCGAGGTCGCCGCCACGAGCCGCCGCCGCCTAGAGGACCTTCACGAGCGCGAGCGGAGCCTCGAGCGTATGGCGGAGTTCCGCCGCGGCATCATCCAGGTGATGGAGCAGGGCCTGCTCACCGCCTATGGCCCGGGCCTCTACCAGCGCATGCTCGATCAGGCGGTGCAGTCGATCCCGGGAGCGCAGGCGGGTTCGTTGCTGCTGCGCGGCGACGACGGGCGCTACGGCCTGGCGGCCGTGAACGGCTACGACTACGAGGCCATCGGCAAGGTGCGCTTCTCCGCCTCTGGAGTGGGCTTCGGCCACCCCCATGGTGACCCGCACCCACGGATAGTCGTGGCCCCCGAGATGGACACGCACCTGACGCCGGCGGAAGTGGAGGCCCTCGTGGCCCATGGACGCGCCGAAGAGATACGCGCGGCGCTCGTCGTTCCGATCTCGGTGGACGGCTCGCCGGCGGCCGCCTTCCTCACCCTCGACAACTTCAGCAGCGCCGAAGACTTCACCAACGAGTCCGTCGAGGCCGCGCGGCTGTACGCCGGTTATGCCGGCCTGCTCATCAAGCGGGCGACCCTCGAGGAGAGCCTGCGGCGCTCCGCCTTCACCGACTCGCTGACGGGCCTACCCAACCGGGCGCACTTCCAGGAGTTCCTCGAGGAGGCCCTGGCCGAGGCGGCCGCGACGGAGACGGAACTGGCCGTGCTGTTCCTCGACCTCGACAACCTGAAGCCGGTGAACGACTCGCTCGGGCACCCCGCGGGCGACAGGGTGCTGGTGGCCGTTGCCAAGCGCCTGGGCGACTGCCTCGCGCCGGGGCAGGTGCTGGCGCGCCTCGGCGGTGACGAGTTCACGATGTTGGTGAGTGGCACCGATGCGAGGGTGGCCGCCGACGAGTTGGCGGAGCGCGCCTCGCGGGCCTTCTCCGACCTCTTCCAGATAGGCGAGCACCTCGTGAACGTCACGGCCAGCATCGGCGTCAGCACCTACCCGCACGATGGGAGCAGCGCCGAGGGACTGTTGCGGCGCTCCGACATCGCCATGTACCACGGCAAACAGCGCGGCAAGAACCGCCTCGTTCACTTCACTCCCGAGATGGAGGAGGCCACCGCCGGCCGCCTGAGGCTCGAGGAAGCGCTTCGCGGGGCGCTCGAACAAGATCGGGTGCTGCTCCACTACCAGCCGCGCATAGACACCAGGAGCGGGCAGATCATGTGTCTCGAGGCGCTGGTCAGGTTGCAGGTCCCGGGCCGCGGGCTCGTGCTGCCGGGCGAGTTCATGGCGCTCGCCGAGAGCACCAACCTCATCCACCCGCTGGGGCGAAGGGTGCTCCACCTGGCCCTGCGCCAGCTAAGCGACTGGCGCGACCGCGGGCTCACCGGCTTCCGCGTGGCAGTCAACCTCAGCGCCAGCGAGGTGACGATGCCGGACCTGGTCGAACGAGTGGCTGCGGCACTCGAGAGCGCCGGCCTGGGCCCGGAGACCCTCGAACTCGAGGTCACGGAGCGGGTGGCCATGACCGACGTGCTGGGCGGCGTGGCGAGGCTGTCGGCGCTGCGCGCCATGGGGGTGCGCGTTGCCCTCGACGACTTCGGGGTCGGCTACTCGAACCTGTCGTACCTGCGGAGTTTCCCGATCGACACGCTGAAGGTCGACGGTGCCTTCATGAACGAGATCGGCCTGGAGGACCTGGCCGGCGGCGAGGAGCGGAATGCCGATCGACAGGTTGGCGCGGCCATAGTGCGGGCAATCGTCACGCTCGGCAAGAGCATGGGCCTTACCGTGGTGGCGGAGGGCATAGAGAAGCGCTCGCAGTGGGAGGCCGTGCGAACGCTCGGTGCCGACGAGGCGCAGGGCTACCTCATCTGTAGGCCCGCCCCCGCCGAGGAGCTGGGCGGCCTCCTGGCGCGCGGCAGCGTCCAGGTTTAGTGGACAACGAGGGACGAGGGCATGGAGTACAGGAACGTAGGCCGCACCGGAGTCAAGGTCTCGAGCATCTGCCTCGGCACCATGACGTTCGGGGGCGAGGCGAACGAGGAGGAGTCGAGGCGCATCTTCGGGCGGAGCCTGGACGCCGGCGTCAACTTCATCGACACCGCGGACGTCTACAACGCCGGCCGCACCGAGGAGATCGTGGGGGGCCTGATCAGGGGGCGGCGTGACGAGCTCGTCATCGTCAGCAAGGTCTTCGGGCGCAGCTTCCCCGGCGTCAACGCCGGCGGTTCGTCGAGGCGGCACATCGTGCGCGCCGTGGAGGCGTCGCTAAAGCGCCTGGGCACCGACAGGCTCGACTTCTACCTGCTGCACCAGTTCGACGCGGCCGTGCCGCTGGAGGAGACCCTGAGCGCGCTCGACGACCTCGTCAGGCGCGGCCTCGTCCTCTACGTCGGGGCCAGCAACTTCGCCGCGTGGCAGTACATGAAGGCCCTCGGCATCTCCGAGCGGCGCGGCCTGGAGCGCTTTTCGCTGATCCAGCCCATGTACAACCTGGTGAAACGCCAGGCGGAGGTCGAGATCCTCCCCATGGCCAAGTCGGAGGGGCTCGGCGTCATGACGTTCAGCCCGCTGGGGGCGGGGCTGCTGAGCGGGCGTTACGCCGCTGCCGGCGCCGCCGGGCGGCTGACGGAGAACGAGCGCTACAAGCGCCGCTACGGCCAGGAGGGCTACGAGGAGACGGCGGAACGCTTCGTGGAGTACGCGAAGCGCGGCGGCGTAAGCCCCGTGACGCTGGCGGTTGCCTGGTGCACCTCGCACCCGGCGGTCACGGCGGCCATCGTGGGCGCGCGCAGCGTGGAGCAGTTGGAGCCTTCGCTGGCGGCCGCCGAGTTCGTGATGGCAGGGGCAATGCGCGACGAGATCACGGCGCTCTCCCCCGAAGTGCCCCTGGCGCACGACCGGCGCGAGGAGGCCTCATGACCCGCCAGCGGTACGACATCGTCGTCATCGGCGCCGGCACGGCCGGCCAGGTCATCGCGCACAAGACGGCGGCTGCCGGCAAGAGCGTCGCCATCATCGACACCCGACCGTATGGTGGCACCTGCATGCTGCGGGGCTGCGACCCCAAGAAGGTCCTCGTGGGCGCCGCCGAAGTCACCGACTGGGCGCGCCGCATGAGGCCGAACGGCGTTACCGGCGAGCTGGCCATCGATTGGCCGGCGCTCATGAGCTTCAAGCGCACCTTCACCGATAACGTGCCCGGTAGGGTCGAGCGCTCCCTCGAGAAGAGCGGCGTAACCACGCTGCACGGCGGCCCCCGGTTCAAGGGCCCGAACGAACTGGAGCTGGATGGCTGCATACTAACGGCCGAGCACATCGTGTTGGCGGTCGGCGCGCGGCCGCGCACGCTAGCGTTCCCGGGGGCGGAGCACCTCGTCACCAGCACCGACTTCCTCGACCTCGACGACCTTCCCAAACGCGTCGTTTTCGTGGGTGGCGGCTACGTGTCGTTCGAGTTCGCGCACGTAGCCGCGCGCGCCGGCGCCATGGTCACCGTTCTCGACCGCAACGAGCGTCCCCTGCCGGGCTTCGAGCCCGCGCTAGTGGACTCGCTGGTGCGGGCGAGCCGCGCCGTGGGCATCGACGTTCAGCTGGAACAGGACGTAACCAAGGTCGAACGTTCGGGTTCGGCCTTCCGGGTGAGCACCAGCGGCGGCGCCACGATCAACGCCGATCTCGTGGTGCACGGGGCAGGGCGGGTGCCCGAGCTCGACGGGCTGGGCCTCGAGGCCGCTGGTATCGCCTTCGACGCGGAGCGCGGCGTGAGCGTGGACGATCACCTGAGGTCGACCACCAACCCGAGCGTTTACGCGGCCGGCGACGGCGCCGACACCGCGGGCTGGCCCCTGACCCCCGTGGCCAGCCACGAGGGTTACGTCGTGGCCGCCAACCTCTTGGGCAAGGACGCGACGCCCGACTATCGCGGCACGCCCAGCGTGGTCTTCACGGTCCCTGCCCTCGCGCGCGCCGGCCTGCTTGAGAGCGAGGCCCGCGCGCGCGGCCTCGAGGTCACCGTCCGTCACGCCGACACGCACGACTGGTACTCGGCCCGCCGCACCGGCCAGGAACACGCCGGCTACAAGGTCATCGAGGAGAGGGCCACTGGCCGCATCCTCGGCGCCCACCTGCTGGGCGACCGCGCCGGCGACGTGATCGACATCTTCGCCCTGGCGATCCGCCACGGCCTCACGGCGCAAGACCTCAAGAGGAGCATCCTCGTCCACCCCAGCGAGGCCTCGGACGTGGCCTACATGGTTTGAGCGTCCGCCCCGCGGCGTGCGCATCGCGAACGCGCCACCCCAACGTGCGGTTCGCGGCTAGGCTTCGGCTCTACCACGTGCTCGGTAGGGCGGGGGACCTCATCCGTTCGAGGACGACCATTGGCAAAGGCCGGGGAGGCCAAGGAGACTCGGGCTAGTTCACTGGGTCGGGTCGAGGTAGCCGCCGAACGGGTAATCGAGCGGCACCTGGGTTCCTCCGATGACGCGCGAGGGCGCCACGTCACCGTCGAGCGTCGAGGCTTTGTCGTAGATCTTCACGCTGTCGCCGTCGGCGTCGATGACCACCAGCCTGTCGTTGGCGACGTCGTAAGCGACCTGTGAGGCGCCGACGATCGGGTGCGCGGGGCCGCCGATGCTTCGAGCGGGCGCAACCAAGCCACTCGCCGTGGAGGCATTAGCGATCACGTAGACTCCCACACCGGTCTTCTGGTCGCCGAGGTAGAGCTGGTCACGTGAGGCGTCGTAGGCCATGCCCCAGAAGAAGTCGGTGGGCCCATCGACGGTGATGGTCCGGTCCGGCGCCACCTCGCCGTCGATCTGGGACGCGTTGTCGTAGATCCCCACGAGCGTCGCGTCGGCATTGGAGAAGAAGACCCGGTCGGCGTCGACGTCCAGGGCGAGCCGAGGGTTATCGGTGTCGAACATGACGTCGAGGCTTGGCCCCGCCACGAGGCGGGTCGGCTCCGTGCCGGCTGGGGCCGTCGAGGCCCCCTCGTAGGCAGCGAGTGCTCCGTCGAGTATCACGTAAAGGGTGTCACGCGTATGGTCGTAGGCCATTCCGCCCGGGTCATCGTAGGTGAGGGTGGAGAATGACGTGCCCGTGACCTCACCGCTCGCGGTGGAGATGTTGTCCAACCGGAAGATCCTGGGCGTATTGAAAGCCGTGCTGATGAACGCCATGTCTAGAGCGGGCGCCAGCGTCATGTCGAAGAACTCCGAGGTGGTTCCGGCGATAGTGAAGCTGCGGTCGGGAGCGACGTTGCCGCCGACGGTGTCGAGGTTGCCATAGACGTGGACCGTCGTGTCGAACACGTACAGGGTTCCCGGGGCAGTGATGGTGACCGAGGCGCTGGCCTTCTCGCCAGGATCGGTCTCGTTCGTGGCAGTGACCGTCACCGTGGGCTCGAGCGGCACGCGCGTGGGGGCCTGGTAGCGACCCGCCGCGATGGTGCCCGTTGCCGCCGCCCCACCCGCTACGTCATTCACGGCCCACTCGACGGGGCCGGCGAAACCCCCCGCGCTGAACGTAACCCCGGTGCCTACGCGGACATCGACGGGGCCCGCCGGCGTGAGCGCCGGGCCGGTCGGAGGGCGTTGGGAGGGAGAGCACGCTGCGACGATGAGGACTGCGGCAGCGGCGAACGACAGCAGGGGTAGGCGAAAGCGTTTCATGCCACCAGCTTGGCCGGTGGTGGGTAAATTACGACTTAACTTGGGGCGGCGCCGATGAGGCGTGCAGGCAAAGGGGGTGCAGGGCGGCGTCGGTGATTCGTGCTACCCCATGCTGGGCGCATTATCGGTGCGACTGCGAAGGCAAGTGTCACGAAACGGTAAGAGTCGGCAGATCCGTTGCGGCGATTCGGCGCCCGGTCGACGTCGTCGTGCTCCGAAGACTTGGGGCCCTATGTCGGGGTGGGGGGTGCAATCTTGGCAGTAATGGTGTAGAGTGCGTTGTTCCCAGAAAGCTGAATCAGTTTTCTTGTAACTCGGGCCAAGTGGCTCGGAAATTCAAGCGCTAAACAGAGCTTTAGCAGTAAGGCAAGACAACATGGCAACAGGCAAAGTCAAGTGGTTCAACGGCGAAAAGGGCTTCGGCTTCATCGAACAGAGCGACGGCGGCAAGGACGTTTTCGTTCACTTCTCCGCCATCCAGGGTTCCGGTTTCCGTAACCTCAACGAGGGCGACGAGGTCGAGTTCCGCGTCGAGCAGGGCCAGAAGGGCCTACAGGCCGTGGACGTCACGGTCACCAAGCCCGCAAGCAACTACTGATCTAGAGCTGATTCACCGCGCGTTGCGGCGCCCCGGGCCCAAGGCCTTGGAGAACCGCGACCGTTAGGTTAAACCCAGCGCCGGGGCCCCACTTGGGGCCCCGGTTCTTCTATCGCGTATCGGCGCTCGGGCTGGGTCTGCTCGGTCGAGGGGGAACGTTCGGTAGTGCGCGATCGTTCGGTCGAGGGGGAACAATTGGACGAGCGAGAACATCTGATCGTGCGGGATGTTCCGGTCGGGCCGGCTTGTTCAGTCGAGCGGGATGACGAAGTCGAGCAGCGGCGCGTACTGCTGGGCGCCGAAGATGTCGCCGTCGCCGGCGCTGCCGCTGGGTCGCGAGCGCAGGATCGTGAACTTGATGGCGAACGCCGGGTCGTAGGTAACGAAGTCGGTGATGCGCGCGGGGTCTATGCGGTAGAGCTTGGCGACCGACTCGCGGTTGATGACGCCGCTGCGCTTCACCATCTCGTAGTTGTCGCGGTCGTTGAAGATGATGTCGAAGGTGATGCGGTCGACGCCGGCGTTCTTGCTGCGCACGGTCTTGGCCAGCTCCGAAAGGGGCTTCGTGGTCCGGTCGCTCATCGGGCTACCTCCGGACTGCGGGCCGCACCGGCGCCTGCGGGAGTAGAGGCGCTCACTTCGGTGGTGTGCAGGTCGAAGAGTTCCATGGGATCTTCCACCCCGATGGTGTGGTTCAGGGTCCAGCGGTAGGCGGCCCCAACCCTGACGACCTCGTCGAGCGGGAAGGCCACGCCGCCGGCCGTGCCCTTCACGTCGGGGAGCCGCGCGTAGAACATCTGTCGGGTTCCGGTGAGGGTGAGTTCTTCCGCCATCTCGGCGGTCGGCGCCACGCCGAACACCATGATCCCCAGCTCGTGGCCGGTCTGATCGCGTAGCGGCTCGAGGTCGCCCATCACCCCGTCGCGGCCGTACACCTGGTAATGGAGCTCATAGCCGCCGGTGGCCGGGTCGCCGAAGCGCTCCACCACTTGCTGCTTGGCCCAGTCGATGACCTCGTCTATGCGCTCGATGGTGTACGGGTCACGCACGCCCGCGAAGCCCATGAAGCGTTCACCGACCTTACCCGAACCTTCGAGCTTGACGCGGACGTGTTCCGAGGGCTCGAAGCGCGGACCCGTGACCCGCGTCGTCTTGGGGTCGAACTGTTCGTAGTGGCAGTCGGTCATGTCGAGGGTACCGCCCGCGACGTGTTCGAAGTAGGGGTTCGAGCGCTCGTACATGGCGTGCCCGGCGACCGACGCGATGGTGCAGCGTTGGTCGGGGTGCATGGCCGTCACCTTCACGTCCTCATGGCTGATCTCGCCGATGACGGTCTCTTTGCCGGCGTACGGCTCGGCGTTGAAGGAAGCGCACTCGAGGACCTTGCCAAGGTAGTACGACAGGTTCTCGGGGTAGCCGGCGCGGATCGCCGGGCCGGCGAAGATGGCCGCGTCCGAGCTGCGCCCACCGATGATCACTTCGGCGCCGCGGTTGAGCAGCTCGATGTACGGGTGCACGCCCGCCACGGCTACCACGCGGTCGGTGGCTTCTAGTTCGTCCAGTGTGAGGTCGTCGCGCCCGTCGAGGCCCGTGACGGCGTCGCCGGCCTGCATCCTCGTCCGGAGGTACTCCTTAGGCACCTCGGAGTAGAAGTAGCCCAGGCGGAACGGCGCGAGCCCGTGCTCCGCCGCGATGTCGCGGATCATCTGGACGTAGAGGTCTACGCGGCTGTTGCTGCCGGTGTCGCCGGCCGAACCGATGATCATCGGCACGCCGAGCCGCCGAGCCGCGACGAGCATCTTCTCGAGGTCGTGGCGCTGCCACTCGGCGGGGCTCGTCGAGGTGTCGCTCCCCAGGGGGCCGGGGCCGATGTCGTCGGAGCCGGAGTCGGCCAGGATGAAATCGGGGCTCGTGGCGACGCCCAGGTCGAAACTACCGACCTTGATGGGCGCGAAACCCAGGTGTCCGTTCGGACAGAGGAATCTGAGGGTCGAACCGGAACTGCTGCTCATGGCGGGTCCTCTCGCGAGCCGGTGTCGTGAAGGCGAGACCCCACGACAAGCCCTGTTGCAAGATTCCCCATCTTACATCAATTGTTGCAGAAACGGTAGCTTGCTCGGACAATGGCGTCGGCCCGGAAGCGAGCGTTCACCTTGAGTTGGCCGATGACCCTGCCCGGTATCCTCAGCCTTGCGACGACGCAGAGCGTCGAGCTGCCCGGCGACGGGCTAATGAACGCTTTCGGCCCGCGACGGCGCGGGAGACAGGACTGCCATGAGAATCGAACGCATCGAACTGCGCGAAGTGGCCTTGAGCCTCAAGTTCCCGTTCCGCACGAGCTTCGGAGTCGAGCAGCACCGCCGCATCGTGCTCGTCACGCTTTACGGCGGCGGGGTGGAGGGCATCGCCGAGTGCGTTGCCGGCGAGTACCCCGGCTACTCCTACGAGACGGTCGACACCGCCTGGAGCGTGATCGAGCAGTACATCGCGCCGCTGGTCCTGGACCGTTCGTTCGCCACCGCAGCGGAGCTGCTGCACGAACTGCGCTACATCCGCGGGCACAACATGGCGGTCGCCGCCGTGGAGATGGCTTTCTGGGACCTGCAGGCAAGGTTGCTCGGCGTGCCGCTCTGGCAACTCCTCGGTGGCCGCGAGCGCGATATCCCCGTCGGCATCTCGCTCGGCATCCAGGATTCGATCGAGGAAACGGTCGAGTTGGCGGTCATGAACGCCGAGCTCGGCTACCGGCGCGTGAAGCTGAAGATCGCCCCCGGTTGGGACGTGGAGATGGTGGGCGCGGTGCGTGCGGCGCTGCCGGACATGGACCTGTCGGTCGACGCCAACTCGGCCTACCGCCTAAACGACGCCCCGCGCCTACAGGAACTCGACCAGTTCGGGCTGGCTTACATCGAGCAGCCGCTGGCGTACGACGACCTCATCGACCACGCTGAGTTGCAGTCGCAGTTGAGCACGGCCATCTGCTTGGACGAGAGCATCCACTCGGCCGAGGACGCGCGCAAGGGCCTGGCGATCGGGGCCGGGCGTGTCATAAACGTCAAGACCGGGCGCGTGCGCGGCTACCTGGCCGCGCGCATGGTTCACGACGTGGCCAAGACGTTCGGGGCGCCCGTGTGGTGCGGCGGCATGCTCGAGAGCGGCGTCGGCCGCGCGCACAACCTCCACGTCAGCACGCTCGACAACTTCACGCTGCCGGGCGACACCTCCAGCTCCAGCCGCTACTGGCACGAGGACATCGTGGAGGAGCCCCTCGAGGCAGTCAACGGGGTGCAGCAGGTGCCCAGCGGCGCGGGCATAGGCGTGACGCTCAAGCGCGACATGGTCGAGAGGATCACGCAGCGAGTGCAAGCGCTGAAGCCCGACTGAAGGTCAGGGTATTCGGCTTGTGCTGCCGCTGGCCGCCGGACGGCCGGCATAGCATTTCAGGGACCGCCGCCTACGGCGCGAAGGCCTGGATCTCCTGCCACGCCACCCACGACACGCTGCTGGTGGTGAGTACGCGCAGGTAACGCACCGTCGGCGGCGTCCCGAAGGTGTGCACCAAGACGGCCCCGTCGGCGGTGGTTCCGCTGAAAGTGTGCAGCAAGCTTGTGGCGGGGCTCGTCGCGCCGCCGTACAGTTCGTGGACCGTATGCCCGGCGGGGTACTGCGCCACGGTCAGTCGGACCGAGCCGAGCTCGACCGGTGCCCCGAAGTCGATCTCGAGCCATTGAGGAGCGTCGTTGCCGGACCCCCACTGTGCGCCCGTGCCGTCGACGGCGTTGGAGGCGGGCTCGTCGGGCAGAGCGTTGGAGGCAATCACCGGCCGCAGGTAGGCAAGGTTCGGGTTGGGCACCGTCACGGGGGAGCAGGGGTCGGGATGAAGCGCCGGAGCCAGCGCCTGGCCCAATGGCGTGCCCTCGCTGCCCCATAGGCCCTCGATGGTGTCGCCATGCCAATGCCAGGTGAGCCAACCGTCGTACACCGACTGGCAACCGTCGTTCTGCCAATCGACCATCGCCTGCGCCGCCACGTACTCGTCCGGGTACTGAGACCGGAACGCCCCGAACTCGCCCATCACGAGCGGTTTCGCCTGGAAGCCGACAGCACCGAAGTTCTCCAGGAGCTTCGCGAGGCTGTAGCCGAGGGGCGCCGGGTACGCGTGCAGGTCGAAGAAGTCCGCCGTCGATTCGTGGATCTCCCGGCTTGTCTCCACGAGCCTGAAATCGCCCGGCCGCCAAGGGTTGGGCGCGTCGGGCGGGAAGAAGCCGATGGAGACGAGGGCCGCGGGCACAACTTCTTTGACGGCCTCTGTGAGCCTATCGGTCCAGTAGATGAGGCCGTCCTCGGCCAAGCGCTTGCGCTCCGAGGGGAGCGCCATGTCGTAGCTGTCGCCGTTGGCCGGGGTGACGGTGCCGCTCGTGAGCGTCCAGGGAAGGTAACGGGTGTCGTAGGAGTGCTCGTTGCGCAACGACAGCGAGAACATTCGGTCTAGCCGCGCGTCGCGCGCAACGAGTTCGCGTAGCAGGTCTTGCAGGTACTGCCGGTAGGCGTCGATGCCCGTGGCGGTGAGGAAGGTGGCTTCGCCCGCCGAGATGGTGGCGGTCTCGCCGCTGTAGCCGTACTCGAGGTAGTAACCGATGTCGGGCAGCGTGTTGGAGGTGATCCACACGTACATGTCGGTGTCGGCCGCGAGCTGCAAGAGGTCGGCGATGTTGTCGAGGTAGGCGGCGTTCAGGACGCGGCCGGTGGCGCCGTACGGGTAGATGCAATCGAGCGCCCCGCAGGTCTCCAACATCACACGCACGGCGTTGTAACCCAACGCGTGCATGGCCTCGAGGTCGCCGCGGATGTGCGCCTGATCGTACGCCGCCGGGGAGAGCACCATGTCGTGGTCGACGACGCCGAACACCGGGTCGTCGATATGCCGGAACTCCACCAGGTTGTGGCCCCGCGGGGTGAAGCGCACCCCCGTCACGGTGTCGTAGAACTCCGCAACTCCGCCGATGGTGCGGATCTGGATGCGCGCCGGACGCGCCTGTGGAGGTGGTTTGGCCGGCCCACAGGCCACGAGCGTGCTTACGAGGGCGAGCGCGAAGACGGCCGAGCACACTCTGCCCGCGCTAGGGCGGCGACCTGACCAGGTGTTGCTACGCCTCGGATAAGGTGCCATGTACCCTCCCTGCTGCCACGCCTTACGGTGTGGTCATGTTAGCGCGGGGCAGGGAACAAGCGGCACTATGCGTCAGGTTACGAAGACGATGCCGACGGGCAACGCCACCGCGATTGCAACTACCACCGCGGTGACGGACGCCCTCGGCGTCGATGCGCTACTCGGGTTGCGGGGCGATGGCCGGCGTTACTCCACGATGACGGGGGCGTGCATGCCGTCCTCGTAATGGCCCGGCTGGAAGCAACCGATCTCCCAGGTTCCGGCGGCCGAGGCAGGCAGGCTGAAGAATATGCTGGCGGTCGCGCCGGGCTGGAGCTCTACCTCGGTCAGCGTTTCGCCTTCGACCTTCGTGTCCGAGGTCTCGATCTTCCACTCCACACCATTCAAGAGTGGGGTCTGGTAGTCGTGTGGGTGACCGTCCTTGGTGCCCGGATCGCGGCCGATCTGCACCTCATGCATCATCGAATCGCTGTTGTGGAGCTGGATCTCGTAATCCACACCGGTCTGCAGGTGGATGGGGGCGTTCTGTTCCTGCCCGGCGAGCTGGAAGTAGAACTGTCCGACGTCGATCTTGAGAACCTGGGGCGCATCATCGGCCAACGCGACGGAGAAGGGCAGCACCATCAGTGCCAAGAGGGCGGCCAAGATGCCGACACGGTGGCGCGGGATACGACGGTAGTTTGTAGCATAGGCTTCGTACATGCTGCGTTCTCCATTCTGGTGGGCGTTGAGTCACTAGAACGAAACACACCCATCTCCAATGGAAACCATAGCTTCGGTAGTTCAATCCTTCAGTGCGGCATGCGCAACGAGGTGTGGCCGGTCGAGTTCTAGTTCATGTCGTGCTACTGGGCACCTCTCACGCCTCGCGGATGACCAGCGTGGCCCAGGTGTAGAGCGGTGGAAGAGCGAAACTGCTGCGGCCTTGCCCGTCTGAGGTAACCGTCAGGACCGTAGGACCACCCGCCCTGTCCGGAGTCGACCACGTTGCACGCGCACGCCGCAGGAACGGTAGGAGTGTCAACGTCAGGCCGTCCACGACCGGCGGGTCGTCGTGGGGCGCGTTCCAGGCCTCGCTTTCCAAACCAAGGAGGTTCACGAGATTTAGGATCCAGGTCCCAGGCTCGGCGGCCGTGACGTGGAGCCATACGGCTCCTGCTTCGGGTACGGCAGACACGGGCGCTCCATCGAGCTCGAGTTCCGCGTTCGCTCCCGTTGCGTACGTACGGCTCAGATCCACCAGCTTCGGGTCGAAGAGGTAGTGGTGCAGAGCCGCACTGTGGTCGTAGTACCGGCGCATCCGCGCCACCCCTTCAGACGAAAGGTGCCCATGGTTGGGATAGTAAGGGTCCCGCAGCACTCCGTTCCCTTCCCCCAGCAGGAGATGGTGTGCGCCGGAGCTGTTGATGACAGCAGTGGCGAGCCTGCCAGAGGCCTCTGCTCGTGGTCCGCCCTCCGTGAACGAGTTCAAGTACGCGGCCAGCACGACCTGCTTGCCCGAGAGATCACGAGCGCGCGTCGCCAGCGACGCGAGGTCCCGGAAGCGATCGTGCGGTGCCCACACCTCGATGTAAACGGCGGCCTGCCGGGAGGTCGCTACGGCGTCGATTGGCCAATCGTTGACCGCGTTGAACAGGACGCGGGCCTGCGGGTCGGCAGCACGTGCCTTGCCGTCAGCCGCGTCGATCAGGTCCCGCAGCGCCGGCGCCAAGTCCACGGCGCCGCCGTCGGCGTCGAACGCCCGCTTGGGGGAGCCGTACTGATCCATGTGGATGCCAACGAAACCGAGCTCCATCACAGCGCGCTCGTACTCGGCGAGCAGGCGCTCGCGCCATGGGCCGGGGCGGGGGTCGGTGATGAAGAAGCGCTCGGCTAGGGCGTGGCGTTCGCCTGCCGCGTCTCGAAGCACCTCGCCGTCGTGGTCGTCGGCGTACTCGCGCTCCGCGCCGTACACCGCCCCATACGCGATTGGCGCGATGCCGTGCTCTTTGCAAGCTTCGATCCGGCGACGTACCGTTTCGAGCGACAGGGTACGCCCCATCGCGTCAGTGAAGAGGTCCTCGGGCGGCAGGTACTCATAGTGCCGGTACATCCAGTCGTAGAACTGAAGTGCGGTGAGGTGGAAGCGGGTGAGGTCGGCGATGGCGTCAAGGCGGTCTTGCGCAGGAGCGAACTCGCTCAGGAAGCCGTAGCGTGGAGCGAGGCTCCAATGGCTGATGACGAGCAGGGCGCCGACGGCATCGAGCGCTTGGGGTGGCGACTCATCGTCGTCGCCCATGGTTGCCGAGTCGGTCGGGCCGGCGTCGGCCTTGGGTCGCGGCATCAGGGCTGCCCGGAGGTGGTATCCGCGCGCATCGACCGATGGAGCCGTCAGCAACATCTCGACCGTCTGCGTGCCCGGCTCGAGACCTAGCGTTCGCTCGCTGGTGGCACGCTCCTCGCCCTGGTCCTCGAGCGTCACCCGCAAGGTCATGGTCGCCGAGCTCGTTCCAAGGTTCTGGATGACAACGCTGATTCGCCCGCACTCTCCCGGTTGCCACGCTCCCTTCTCGGCGATCACCTCGATCACACGGACTTGCTCCAGAGCCGTTCGGGAGCCGCTCACACGCGCTCCTGGTAACGCCTTGACAGGCTCAGGTACGAGGCGTGGGACCAGAGCAACGGGCAGGCGCTCTTTCCCCATCGGACGTTCCATTCCTGTATCCGGTCCGGTGCCAGCAGGTGTTGCGCGACCTGCTCGGGAAGGGCGCCTTCGGGCGTGGCCTGCGCCTCGATCCAGCACAACAGCCGATCCGCCTCGGCCTGCTCGCCAAGGGCGAGGTGAGCCTCGGCGAGCGCGGCTGTGAGTAGCACCCAGCTCCCGCCCCCGTAGAAGGTGTCTTCGCGGTACCGTTTCACGCCGCCGTCAGGATCCTGCAGTTCGGAGCGAACGCGCCGGATGGTGCCGCGAGCGAGAGCGTCGGTGATGGGCACGACGCGGTAAGTGAGGGGTAACCACAAGAGGTTGGCGTCCACGGAGGTACTGCCAACATCTTTGACGAAGCTCCCGTCCAGCACTCCGTGTGTGAGGACGAAGGACCGAATGGTGTCGGCGACACCATTGAGGGCGTCATCGTGCAGGAGAGATGCCGCCGCACGGATTCCGGCCACGAGCGCGCCGAGCGTGGACGGATGGAGCAGTTCGGGATGCTCCTCCCAGCAATCGAAGTTTGGCTGCGACCAGACGGCGCAGAGATAGTCGGCGAGGCGCCGCACGACCGACCTCTCAACGTCCGTCAGGCTGCGAGCGGCCCCTTGACGATGTCGCCCGTAAGCCCAGAGCCATGTGCCGAAGCCGTCGAGCTGGAAGTTGGGCCAGTCCTCGTCGCCAGCGCTTCCGTCCGGCCGATAGCGCGTATGCAAACGCTGATGGGCCTCCAGTCTGGGCCCGGGCACGACGGTACCAAGCTCGCTCAGCGCTCTATCGAGCGTGGAGACGACCCATTGGTGGAACGCGGCCGCACTGTCTGTGCGACCCCAGTCATCCATGGCGGTAGCGATGAAGGAACCGTCACGAAACCAGCTGTAACGGTAGGTAGGGAAGTTCGGGGCCGCCAGGTAGGCACCCTCACTCGTCTGACCGGCTTCGATGATGGCGAGACTGGCTTTGATGAGGCGTTGGTCGGGTTGTGTCACACGTTCTCCTAGGGTCGACTCTCGGCAGTTTTCGCGGCATCTAGGTCGTTGAAGTGTCGGCCAACGAGCGATGGCGGCGATGACCGCGAACCTTCTCCATGCGCGCGGGTCCGCGCCTGAAAGCGGACATGAAAGCGGATCAGCCCTTGAGCCCAGACGTGGAGATCCCCTCGATGAAGTGGCGCTGAAGGATGACGAACATCGTGACGACAGGGACGAGCGCGATGAGGCTGGCCGCGAAGACCATTCCCCATTGGGTGAGGTGTTGGTTCTGGAACAGCGCGATCGCGACAGGCAGGGTGCGGCGGGCCGTCTCCTTGATCGCAACGTGCGCCCAAGGGAACTCGTCCCAGCTGTACAGGAAGGTGAAGATGGCCACCACGGAAAGCCCAGGGCGTGAGAGTGGCAATACGATGCGCCAGAAGATGGTCCACCGTGACCCCCCATCGATCAGCACGGCTTCTTCGAGGTCGTGGGGGATGTCCTCGAAGAAGCCACGCAAGAGGAATGTCTGCATGCTAAGGCTCATGCTGATGTACACGAGCACCAGGCCCCAGAGGTTGTTGAGCAGATGGAACTGCTTGGCCACCAGGAACTGCGGGATGATGAGCATGACCGGCGGGATCATCATGCCGGTAAGGAGCAGGTTGAAGGCGACTTCACGTCCACGGAAGCGAAGCCGGGCGAAGGCGTAGGCGAGGAGGGCGGAAATCAGCACCGTTGCCACGGTGGTCACCACCGCCACGAACAAGCTATTGAGGAAGTAGAGGGCGAAGCTTTCCAGTCGTAGCACACGACTGTAGTTCGACAGCGTGAATACGCTCGGCAACAACCGAGGTGGGTACTCCAGCGACATGGCCTGCGGCTTGAGTGAGGTGGTGACCATTAGCCAGAACGGCAGCAGGACGATCGGCAACCCAGCCACGAGCAACGCGAACACGAAGACGCGGCGGCGGCGGTCGCGACTACGCATCAGTACTCCGTCCTGCGGCGGAGCAGTCGGATCTGCACGACGCTGATGACAAAGATGAACGCGGCCAGCATGTAGGAGATGCTGGAACCGTAGCCGAACTCCAAGTTCGTGAAGGTCTTCTGATACATCAGCGTCAGCACGAAGTGCGTCAGGCCCATCGGATTGCCACCGTTGGTCAGCAGCAATCCCGAGATGTAGACGTTGAGCGCCCCGATTACCAGCACCACGAGCAAGAACACCAGGGTCGGCCTCAGAAGCGGGAGCGTGATGTAGCGGAAGGTTTGGGCCGGCCCGACACCGTCGACCTCGGCCGCCTCGTAGATGTTCCGGGGCACGCTTTGCAGGGCGGCCAGGAGGATGATGGCCGACCAGCCGACGCCCTTCCAAATCCCCAAGAGGTGCAGCGGTACCATGGCCAAGATCGGATCTGCGAGCCACCGTACAGGGCTGGCGACCAGGTGCAGTACGTCGACCAGCACGTAGTTCACGAGGCCGGCTTGGCTGTTGAACAGGTACTCGAACACCAGGGTCACGATGACCCACGAGGTGATTACCGGAAGATAGGTTGCCACGCGGAAGAAGGTGCGCCCCGGCACCCGCACGTTGAGAAGGACCGCCGCCAGCAGCGCCAGCACGAGTTGAAGCGGAACTGTGACGAGGGCGTACACGATGGTATTGACCACGGCCCGACGGAAGATCGGGTCGGCGATCGCCCGCGCGTAGTTCCCGAATCCGAGGAAGGTACTGCGGGAGGGGTCGATGATGTTCCAGTCGTAGAAGCTGATGCGCGCCGAGTAGAGCAGCGGGATGACGAGGAAGATCGTGAACAGAGCCAGCCCCGGCAGCAAGAAGAGCCAGGCTGACGGTTGCGGACCGAAGATTCGGCGAAGCGTGCGCATGACGGGGGGCCCGGCCGAACGGCCGGGCCCCGGGACTCCCTTACTGCTTGAGTAGCGCGTCGATCTCGACCGCCGCCTGGTCCAGCGCAGCCTGAACGGTCTGGTCGCCACGCAACATGCGTTGGAAGGCGTTGTTGATGGCGTCGTCCATCTGGGACCACTTCGGATGTGGCACCCGAGCTTGGGCCGTCTTGAGCTGCTCGAGGAACACTCCGAAGTATGCCGGCAGGTCAGGGTTGCCGATCAGGTCCGCGCGCGCCGGGATGACCCCCTTGCTGGCGATGGTGAGCTGGGCCTTGGCGCTAGCGAGGTAGCGAACCCACTTCAGAGCTGCCTCGCTTGGCCCGTTCTTGCTGGCGAACGCCACTACGTTCTCGCCACCGACCACGGAGCTGGTGGTGCCGTCCGGACCGGCTGGGATTGGCGCGAAGTTCACCTCGAAGTCCGGGAAGTCAGCCTTGTAGATGTCGACCATCCAGGGGCCGTCGATGATCATCGCGTACTGGCCGGTGCCGTGTCCTTGCGCCGTGCCGATGCCGCCCCCGAGGAGGTTAGGCGACAGGCAACCCTTGTTGTAGAGGTCCACCAGCATCTGGAAGGCCGCGACGCTGTTCGCGCCGTTGACGTAACCATCGGCCGTGGTGATCCCCTCGTCGACGACCTGGCCGCCCATGGCGTAGAAGATCGGCGCCGGTGCCCAGAAATATGTTCCGCCCATGGCGTAGCCGTACTGCTTGTCTCCGTTGGTGAGCTTGCAGGCATCGTCGCTGAACTCGGCCATGGTTGCAGGTGGCCCATCGAGGCCGGCTGCCGCGAAGCCTGCTTTGTTCCACAACAAGACCTGGGTGTTGGTGTCCTGCGGCAGGCCGTAGTAGTGTCCTTGCCATTTGTTGGTGGAGAGCGGCCCGGGGAACATGGCGTCCGCGAGGCTCTGGAAGTCCGGCATCGCGGTGTCGAGTGCAGCGAGGGCGCCAAGATTGGCGAACTCCGGGACCCAGATGATGTCTAGGCGAGCGGTGTCGGGGGCCTCGCCGCCTGCGAGGCTCGTGAGCAGTGCAGACTTGAAGTCGTCGTATGCGTAGCGGGTGGCGTTGACCTTGATTCCAGGGTTGTCAGCCTGGAAGTCGGAGATGACCTGGTTCAGAGCCTCTGTCTCCGCGTCGCTCATCGTGTGCCAGTAGGTCACGGTCTGGGCAGTCGCCACGGCGCTCGTCAAGAGCAGGGCGAGAAGGACGATCGAGAACCGTTTCATGGTGGGCCTCCTTAGGCTCGTTTGGGGTGCCGATGTTGTCCGCTCAACGTGTGTGCTGGTGGATCACCTCCAGGATGCTGGCATTGCTCAGGTACCGGCTGGCGGCGAGGCCGGCGGCGCCGCGCGCCCAGGCCTCATCCCCCAGGGGCTCGACGACGATGTCCAGAGTGTCAGCGAGGTCGCCGAAGCTGTGTCGGCGCAGACTCAGGCGGGCGGTCGGAAGAAGGAAGGGAGCGGCACACGCGCTCTCGCCGCTCAACACGATGAGGCTGGGCGCGAGGATGTTGACGAGGGTGCTGAGCGCGACGCCTAGAGTAGTTCCTGTTACCGCCAGGACGTCCCTTGCCGTCTGGTTCTCTGCGGCTGCCAGGGCGACCAGTTCAGGTATGGAGGCGGGTGCCTCTGCCGGACCGAAACGGAGGCGCGCCTCGCGCAGGATTGCGTCGTCGGAGAGTTGATCCTCCACCGTCTCGGTGTGTCCGCCAACTGAAAAGCTGAGAACGCTATGGCCGAACTCTCCTGCGCCCCCAAGCGGACCTCGGTACACGCTGCCGTTCAACACGATCCCGAGGCCGACGCCTCGACCAAGGGTCACGACAAGGAAGTCCAGGTGGTCACGTCCGGAACCGAACCATGCTTCGGCCACCGCCAGAGCGTTGACGTCGTTCTCGACAGAAACGGGCATGGGAAGGCGTTTACCGACGAGGTCGGCGAGCGGCGCCTCGGACCAGCTCGGAAGCGGGGAGTGGCGTACGCGGCCGGTCTCGTTGTCCACGATGCCGGGGAGGCTGAGGCACAAGCCCACCAGCTCGTTCGTCGGGACGCCTGCTTCCTCAGCCAGCCTTCGGACCCCGTCCGCTATGACCCCCGCAACTGACGCAGGGGCATGGTTTTCGAGCGAGATGCGGGCCGAGGCCCGAATTTCCGCGTGCAAGTTGGTGAGGGCGACGGTGATGGTCTCAGCGCTGAGCTTCACGCCAACCACGTGGGCGTGATCATAATTGACCTCTAGCAGGATAGGTTTGCGCCCAGCTTTGATGGAGACGCCTTCCTCGGCCTCGTAGACGAGGCCTGTACGGATGAGGTCGGCGGTTAGCGACGTAACGGTGGCCGCGCTGAGGCCAGTGGTTCGCGCGAGCTGGTTGCGCGCGATCGGACCTTCTCGGTGAATCAGACCGAAGATCGCCGCGAGGTTGCTGCGACGGAGTTCGTCACGTGATGTTGCGGTGTTGCCGGGATGCGGCATGTACTCCTCGCGACCTCACAAGAATCATTGCTTTAGTAAATAGAACGATAGAGGGTGGACCTTGCCTTGTCAATAGCCAACCTACGTGCACTGCTTCGATGGCGCGCGCGACCCACCCACGACCCACCGATCCACATGCCCTACAGCGTTAGGCGAGGGAGCGACCAGCGCTTGATCTTTAGGTGGTGTCTGCAGCTCCTCCGAGGGTGTAGGCGAGCCGGCACGTCAAGGCCGCTGACGGCCGCCGAGGCGGTGGCGAACCCTAGGGCGCGACGAGGCCCCCGTACAGGTCGGGGCGACGGTCCCGATAGAACTGCCACAGGTCGCGTACCTCACGGATCATCTCCATGTCCAGGTCGGCGACCACCAGTTCGTCGTGGTCGCGGCTGCCTTCGGCGATGAACTGCCCGCGAGGGTCCACGAAGTACGACTGGCCGTAGAACTCTCCGATGTCCCATGGGCGTTCATGGCCAACACGGTTGATGGCGCCAACGAAGTAGCCGTTGGCGACGGCGTGGGCAGGCTGCTCGAGCTTCCACAGGTACTCTGAGAGTCCCGCCACCGTGGCCGAAGGATTGAACACGATCTCTGCGCCGTTGAGGCCCAGCGCTCGAGCGCCTTCAGGGAAGTGCCGGTCGTAGCAGATGTACACCCCGACCTTGCCGACCGCGGTGTCGAACACGGGGTAACCGAGGTTTCCGGGTCGGAAGAAGAACTTCTCGAAGAAGCCCGCGACTTGCGGGATGTGGGTCTTGCGGTACTTGCCGAGGTAACTGCCGTCGGCGTCGATGACGGCGGCGGTGTTGTAGTACACCCCGGTCATCTCCTCCTCGTACACCGGCACCACGATCACCATGCCGTACTGCTTGGCGAGCTCCATCATCATCTGCGTGGTCGGGCCGTCAGGCACGGCCTCGGCCGTCTCGTACCACTTGGAGTCCTGCGAGGGACAGAAGTAGGGACCGTAGAAGATCTCTTGCAGGCACAGGGCCTGGACACCCTGCTTGCCGGCCTCCTCGATCAGGGGGATATGTTTGTCGATCATCGCCTTCTTGATGGCGTGCAGATCGTCGTCGCCGGGGATGGGGTTGGAGGCCTGGATGAGGCCGCCTTTCACGGTTCGAGGCATGTGCTCTCCCTCCGAGGTCGGCCCCGCCTTGGTGGGGTCGCTTGAACTTGTCCTGGCCCGGTTCCTTTGGGTCGAGCGCGGCCTTACGGAGCCGGCAAGCGGATGTATCACGTTACATGACCGCAGGGATGCCTGCATGGCAGTTCGGCCCGAAGGGGGTGTGGGTGGCCGCGCGGGCGCCGCCACGGCGCAGCCGCGAAGGGCGAAACCGCCTAGCGCCTGCTACCCCCGCCCCTGGAGGGCTGCAGTGTCTGCCGTATGAGCAAGAACGCGGGGATGGCCGTGATGACCACGAGCGCCACGGCGTAGGGCGCGGCGGCGCTGAAGTCGAGCACCTCGCCGTCCGTCGTGGCCCACAGCGCCGTGGCCAGCGTACGCGTGCCCGTTGGGTGGAGGAGCAGGGTCATGGTGAGTTCCTTGCCCACGTTTAGGAGCACCAGGACGGCACCCGCGGCTATGCCGGGTAGGGCCAGCGGGAGGGTGACGCGGAAGAAGGTGGCCAGCCCGCCTATCCCCAGCGAGCGCGACACCTTGTCGAACTGGGGCGAGGCGTGGGCAATGCCGACCTGCTGCGCGCCCACGGCTATTGGCAGGAAGAGGATGATGTAGCCCGCGACGAGGAGCGCGCTGGTCTGGTAGAAGGGCGTGAGCCAGCGCACCGACAGGTAGACGAGTGCCAGCGACACCACCACGCCCGGTAACGAGTGCGCGATCCAGGTGGAGCGTTCCGTTAGGGTCGCCAGCCAACCCGGGTAGCGCACCGCCAGCAAGCTCACCGGAATCGCCACGACGCTGGCTACCAAAGCAGTGGCGACGGCGTACTGCGCGGTGTCTAGTGCGGCGCTCCCGAGGCGCGCCCAGTCGAAGCCGGCGCCGCCGGCGAGGACGAGGCGGGCGAGGCCGGTCACCATCGAGTAGAGCGGCACACCCAACGCGAAGATCGTCAACAGCACGCAGGCGCCTAGCCACACCGCCTTCGTGCGCCCCAGTCGCCAGGGAACGGCGGAGCGAGCGACGCCGCCGCCCATGCGGGTGGGGGTCGATCGGCCCCGCAAGAAGGCGTCAGCCGCAAGGAACAGGAGGGACCCGACGGCCAGCACCACCGAGAGCGCGCGGGCGGCCTCCGGCGCACTCAGCACGGTGACTCGCTGCACGATGGCGGTGGTGAGGGTCTGATAGCGCAGAAGCTCGAGCGCGCCGAACTCGGCGAGCATGTGCAGCGCGATGATCAACGAGCCCCCGGCTATGGCGGTGCGGAGTTGCGACAGGGTCACGCGGAAGAAGGCGAGGAACGGCCTGGCGCCCAGCGAGCGCGCTGCTTCCTCTTGCGCCGGGTCGAGGCCTCGCAGTGCCGCCATCACCGGCAGGTAGACGTAGGGGTAGAGGGCCAGGCTGAGCACGATGATGGCTCCGCGTAGGCCGTAGATGAAGGTGGACCGCGGCGCGAACTCGTAGCCGGCCGCGACCCACGTGTAGGAGGTGACGAACGCCGGGATGCCCAGCGGCAAGGCGAAGAGCACCGTCCAGAAGCGCTTGGCGGGCAGGTCCGTGCGCACCACCAGCACCGCCAGCGAGACGCCCAGCACGATGCTGGCAAGCGTTACGCCGACGGCGAGAAGGAGCGTGTGGCGTATCAGCGTTCCCGTGGTCGGGCTGGACAGCTCGTGCAGCAGCCGGGGGAGGCTCATGCCCCCCCGGAAGAACAGGTAGCCGACCGGCGTCAGCGCCAGTAGCGCGACGAGCACCGCCGGAACCACGAGCGCCAACGGCGGCTTGGCGCTTCGTGGCCGGCGGTGCTGCCCGGCGCGAGCCTCGGGTTCTGGGGTCATCTAGGGCTCGAAGGCCATCACGCCGTCGCCCTTCTCGCTATCAGATGATCCCGGTTGCGATGATCAGGTCACGGGCCTCGTCGACGCCCCCCAAGCTTCCCTGATCGACATCCGGCGGCGACAGTTCACTCAGCGGCTTCAGGCCCATCGTGCTCTCTACGCCCGGCGCCAGCGGGTACTGCGGCGTGGTGGTCGCGATGATCCGCTGACCGCCCTGGGGGTCGGTGAGCCAGGCGAGGAAGCGTTGGGCCTCGGCTTGGTGCGTGCTGGTCTTCAAGACCGCGGCGCCCGAGCTAAGGAGCAGCGCGCCGGCGTCGCCGTTATCCATGAAATGCACCTTGGAGGCCAGCTTGTCGGGCCCGCCCTGCTTCTCGGCCAGCAGGTACCAGTAGTAGTGGTTGCTCAGGCCGAAGGCGATCTGGCCCGCCTCGACGGCGTCGCGGACGGCGCCGTTCTTCTGCAGGTTCACGCCGTTCGCCTTGATGCCCTCCAGCCAGGCACGCGTCCGTTCCTTGCCGATGGAGGTGATGAGGTACGTGACGGTGCTGACGAACGCGCCGCTGGGTGCGTAGGCGAACTTGCCCTTCCACGCCGGATCCGTCAGGTCGAGGATGCTCCTGGGCAGCTCGTCTTCGGAGATGAGGCTCGGGTTGTAGAAGATGACCCGCGAGCGCGCGGCGTAAGCGACCCAATCGCCGCTGTCGGGGTTGAGGCGCTGGTCTACTTGTGCGAGCGTCGCCGGATCGACGGGCGCGAGGAGCCCCTTCTCGTCAAGAGCCGCGAGCTGCCCGGGTTCCTCGGTGATGAAGACGTCGGCCTGCGAGCGAGCGCCCTCCTCGAGGAGCTGGTTGGCGAGGTTGGCGTCTTTGCCGGAGCGCACCGCGACCTTGATGCCCGTTTCGGCCTCGAACGCGGCCGCGAGCGCCTCCCCGAGGGACTCATGTTGGCCGGAGTAGACCGTAAGCGTGACGTTGGTGGACGAACCGGCTTGAGCAGCGCCGTCCGCGAAGGCGGGCGCGAGGGCGGAGACGAGCGCTGCGCCGAGCAGCACGAGCAGGCCTACACGCGCCAACGACGGCAGACGCGTGGCACGGGGGGTTCCTTTAGCGAAGTTCACGGGGGGTTCCTCCTACTGGGACGTGTCCGGTTCTCAGGACACGGCAGTTTGATTTGTCCCGGCAGCGATGCAGCCGGTGGCTCCTTCGACGACGCGCACCCTGGCGATGTCGCCGATCGCGGGTAGCGCGTGCCCTTGCATGCGGACCTGGACCGGTGCGCCGCTACCGTCCGCGCCCAGGCGCAACCGCACCACGCTGTCGTGCCCGAAGAAGCTGGTGGCCACCACGCGGGCCGGGACGCCCACGTCGGCCAACTCCAGCTGTTCCGGGCGAAGCATCACCATGCACGCCCCATGGAAGCCCGGACCGACGCCGCCCGCCTGGACGGCGATGCAACCAAGGGCGCACTCGACGCTCGGAGCGTTGGTTGCGTGCCGAGGCGCGAGCTTCCCTGGTAGCAGCACCGCCTCGCCGATGAACGCAGCCACCTCGGCGTCGGCCGGGGTGACGTAGACGCCGCGGGGCGAGTCGGCCTGCACCACCTGCGCGTCACGCATGACGGCGATGTGATCGGCCAGCGACAGTGCTTCCTCCTGGTCGTGCGTGACCAGGATGGCGGTGGTGCCGATGCGGTGCAACAGGCTGCGGACTTCCTCGCGCAGCTCGGCGCGCAAGCCGGCGTCTAGCGCGGAGAACGGTTCGTCGAGGAGCACCACCTGCGGCTTTGGCGCCAACGCGCGCGCCAGCGCCACGCGTTGCTGCTGCCCGCCGGACAGCTCGTCCGGCCGGCGGGTGCCGTGGTCCGGGAGTCCCACCAGCTCGAGCAACTCCGCCACGCGCGCCGCGCGCTGACGCCGCGCCCGGCCCGAAAGTGCGCCGAGGCCCCAGCCACTCAGGCCGAAGCCGACGTTCTGCGCCACGTTCAGGTGCGGGAACAGCGCTCCCTCCTGAGGCACTATGCCGATGCCGCGCTGCTCCGGCGGCACGTGGACGCCGGCGGCGGTAAGCACGCGCTCGCCCAGGCGCACCTCACCCGAGTCGGGCCTGTCGAAGCCGGCGATGACGCGCAGCAGCGTGGTCTTGCCACAGCCTGAGGCGCCGAGGATGGCGGTGAGGCCACCGGCCACCACCTCGAGGTCCACCTCGCGCAACGCGCGCACCGGCGCGGGCCGCGCGGAGAAGGTCTTGCTGACGCCCCTGACGGTGAGCACCGTCGAGTCCGCGTGCGCGCCGGCCGGCCGACCGCTTGGCCCGTGCCCAGGCATGGGTGCGTCCGCCACCGCTTGTGAACCGATGCTCATATGGCAGCGCCGGTGTGGCGGAAGCCGCCGACGGGGTTACGCTCGAGGAGTCGGGGTTTCACGTGTCCGACTGCCCTCTGCCGGCGCAGCTTAGGCGCCGCTCCGTTAACAGAAGCGCTTCCAGCGCGGAAACTCCTAATCCTGAGTAAATTAGTCAAGATCACGCTTCCTAGTGTGCTACGGGCTGGTTGGGCGCGTCAAGGGGTTTGCAGAGGGATCGTGAGGACGTGACGGGGTAGGGCTCGGGCAACCTCGGGCTCGAGCAGTCTCGGGTTCGAGCGGTCCCGGGTTCGAGCAGTCCCGGGTTCGACCAGTCCAGGACTCCAGCGGTGCCGGGCCCAAAATTGTCATGCGCGAACGATGTCGAGCCCGAATGCTTGTATAGGCCAGTTGAATTGCCGCGCCCTCGGTGCCGAAGCGCTACCCTGGCCGCACAACGATGGTCGCCGCCAAGACCGGCCTTGGCGTACGCTCGGCTTGCCGGCAAAAGGTTCCGACCACGGGAGGGAGCTTAGCCATGGGTTCCGTTCGCTGGGGCGTAATGAGCACCGCCTGGATCGGCGTCGACATCGTCGTCCCCTCCATGCAGAAGAGCGCGATGATCGACGTCGTGGCGATCGCCAGCCGCGATTTGGCTCGGGCCAAGGCAGCGGCCGAGGCGCGCGGCATCCCGGTTGCGTACGGCAGCTACGAGGAGCTGTTGGCGGCCCCGGCCGTTGACGCCGTCTACATCCCGTTGCCCAACAGCGAGCACGTGCGCTGGGCGGTGCGAGCGCTCGAGGCCGGCAAGCACGTGCTGTGCGAGAAGCCTATCGCCATGGACGCTGAGGAAGCGCGAACGTTGCTGAAGGCCGCACGCGCTCACCCGCACCTCAAGGTGATGGAGGCGCTCATGTACCGCTTCCATCCTCAATGGCAGCAGGCGCTGCGGCAGGTGCGGGGCGGCGTGTTGGGCGAGTTGCGCACGGTGCATTCGTTCTTCTCGTACTTCAACCGGCGCCCTGACAACATCCGCAACCGGCCCGAGTTGGGGGGCGGCGGTCTGCTGGATATCGGTTCCTACAACGTTTCCGTCGCACGCTTCTTGTTCGGCACCGAACCGCGACGCGTGGTGGCCACGGTCGAGTTCGACCCGGACTTCCGCGTCGACAGGCTCGCGTCGGCCATCCTCGACTTCGGCCCCGCCGGCACCGCCACGTTCACCTGCGGCACGCAGCTAGAGGCCTTCCAGCGCGTCCTGGCCGTCGGCACGCAAGGCCTGCTCGAGATCGAGATACCGTTCAACCCGCCGCTCGGCGGCCCCACCAGCACCGTCCTCGAGCGTGGCAACGAGACCACGAGCATGGTGTTCGATCGGGCCGACCACTACACACTTCAGGGCGAGGCGATGTCCCGAGCGATCCTCGACGACACGCCGGTTCCGACGCCCCTTGAGGACGCGGTCGCCAACATGGAAGTGCTCGATGCAGTCTTCCGCAGCGCCGAAGTGGGAACCTGGGTAGAGGTGGGGCCCGGGTAGGCGCCTGGCTCGCGGGGCGCGAGCGGCCGCGGGTCTCGGCGCCTCTGTCCGTTCCGGTGGTTCTCTTAGTTCCGGTGGTTGCGCGTGAGGGCGCGGGGCAGCTCGGTCTGAATTGATCCGCAGTTAGACCGGCTAGGAGTCAGCCGTCCGCCAGGATGCGCAGGTTGGTGCCCCACGGGTCGGCAGTTACCACGCCGCCGCCGACTTCCTGTGCGGCGTAGCCTGCGGCTTCGAGGCTCGCGGCAGTAGCCCGGACATCGTCGAGCGTGGGCAGCACGAGGCTCCAGTCGAGCAGGCGCGCTTCGTCGTCGTTCGCGGGCTCGGCGTTCCCGGCCCAGACGTTGACGCCGAGGTGGTGGTGGTAGCCCCCGGCCGAGAGGAAGAGGGCGCCAGGATAGTTCCACGCCACGCGGTCGAAGCCCAGCCCTTCTGCGTAGAAGCTAGCGGCTTGGGCCAGGTCGCCGACGTGCAGGTGAACGTGCCCGATCGTCGTGCCTGTGGGAACGCCGTTCCAGGCGGTGTTCAGCGCCGCGCGGGCGAGGCCACTCTCGTCGAGGGGCCCCGTGGCCATGACGATCTCGCGGTTCGAGGCCTGCCAGGTTGCGCGGGGACGGTCGGCGTAGACCTCGATGCCGAGACCGTCCGGGTCGTCGAGATAGAGGGCCTCGCTGACGAGGTGATCCGATGCAGCCACGGCCTCCCCCTGGGTGCGGAGGTGACGCAGGAAGGCGCCGAGGGCGGCGCGCTCGGGGAGCAGAATTGCGAAGTGATAGAGGCCAAGGCGGCGGCGCGCGGGACGGGCTCCGGCACGCTCGCGAAGTTTGACGAGCGTCGTGGCGCCGGCCTGGTCGGTGAGCGTTGCCGTGCCGGCCTGGTCGGTGAGCGTTGCCGTGCCGTTGCGGCGCTCGGCGACGCGCAGGCCGAGGACGCGTTCGTACCACTCGAGGGAGCGCACTAGGTCGCTGACCTGCAAGTGGACGGGTCCGAGCCTGGTGGTGACGGGTAGCCGATAGCCGGTGGGTGGGATGCCGATGTTAGTGGCGCCGTTCACAAGCGAAACCTTCGCTCTCAGGCGGGTCCGCCACCTTCGCTCTCAGGGGGTCCGCCACCTTCGCCCTCAGGTGGTGCCCGCCGCCGCGGTGGCGGAGTCGCCTTGCTTCATGTGGGCCCGGCCCCAGCGGTCGATGGCGTCTATCACGGCTTCGAGCTCCCGGCCCGAGTCGGTGAGGCGGTAGTGGGTGCGCGGCGGCATGATCGACTCGACCGTCTTGGCCACGAGACCGAGCCTCTCCAACTGTTCGAGGCGTTGCGACAAGGTGGTGGCGTTGGCGCCGCCGACCGCCCGCGCCAACTCGTTGAAGCCGTGCTCGCCCTCTAGCAACGAGCGCACGATGTGCAACACCCATTTCTCCTGTAGCAGGTCTATGGATGCGTACACGGGGCAGTAGTCGTGCTCCACGCTCGCCATGCGGTCAGTATAGCAGAGCGCGCCGATTCATGGAGTGCTTGACTTTATGGGGTGCTATAAGATATGGTGTAGCCATGCCGGGGGAAGCACCCGGTGAGAGCAACGCGCAAGCAGCACGCAAACAGCCCAGCATTTCGAGCGCAGCCTCAGAACGTCGGGGACTCTTCGGGTCACTGGTGGAGCAGCGCGCCGGAAGAGGAGAGAGTGCATATGAAGTGGAACCTGGATACAGCCCATAGCAGCGTAGAGTTCGCCGTCCGTCACATGGGGTTCGCCACGGTACGCGGCCGTTTCAATGAGTTCACGGCTGACGTCGAGAGCGACGAAGGCGGCCGCCTCAAGCGCGTCGAGGCCGTCATCGATGCGACCAGCATCGACACCAACGAGCCCAAGCGCGACGCCCACCTGCGGTCCGCCGACTTCTTGGACGCGGAACAGTTCCCCGAGATCCGCTTCGCCAGCACGGCGATCGAGCCGAGCGGGAGTGGCCGCTACCGCGTCACCGGCGACTTCACCATGCGTGGCGTAACGCAGCCCGTGACCTTCGAGCTGGAGGCGCAGGAGCCGATCATCGACCCCTACGGGAACAAGCGCGTGGCGGTCGGGGGCAACGGCAAGCTCAACCGCAAGGACTGGGACCTGAGCTGGAACCAAGTGCTCGAGGCGGGTGCGCTGCTCGTAGGCGAGGAAGTGCGCTTCACCCTCGACCTGCAGGGGATCGCCGCCGAGAAGGAAGCCGAGAAGGAGATGGTCGCCGCCGGCTGAGGCCGTGAGGGGGCAGGCCGTGAGGGGGCGCGCGATCGGCTGAGGCCCTCGTTAGACGGGGGCGCTCGCCGGGCCGAGGCCGAGACGGCCCGGCGCTCCGGCAGCCACACCGAATAGATTCGAAGGGCGTAGGCCGCAGCGGGAACCTTGCGGCCTACGCCCTTAACTTGCGCTAGGTTCCGTCAGAGCTGAGACGAGCGACCGCTCCACCCAGTTGCGGTAGCGCTCGAGATCCCAACCGGCGCTTTCGGTTAGGAAGCGGTACACCTGCGGATGACCGATGCTCCAGATCGTGGCAGCGATCTCCTCACTGGGCAGTGCCACCGAACCGGGGCGCGTGGCCAGCTGTTGGGCGGCCTGCAGGTAGTTCCGGAACCGTTGCGCGGACCGACGTTCTTCGAGTTCGGCGATGGCTTCGTCATGGGCGGCGGCCTGGTGGATGATGCGGTGAACCTCGGCGGTGCGCGGTTGCGCCTCCGCGAACCAGTCCGCGAGTACTCCGATCAGCCCGGCCGCATCGCGGGTGGCGTCGGTCCGCTCCTGCATGAACTCAGGCACCGTTCTTGGTGCCTCCGGCCCTGCCGCCGCTTGGTCCAGCACGGCCGACAGCACGTTGTTCTTCGGTCCGATCGAGTTGTAGATTGTTTGAACCACGACACCCGCCTTGGACGCGATGCTCTGAATCGTCGTGCCGGCGTAGCCATGTTCGGCGAACAGTTCGGCGGCCGCGCTGACGATGGCTGCTCGTGTCTGTTCCGCCTGTTGCTTCCTACGTTCTTGGGTATTGACTCCGGCCATGTCGTTAGCATACCATTCTAGCCATTAGAGTCAAACTCTAATCAAGAGCCAGTCGGCTCGGTAGGTGTTCGGGCCTGCGGTCCTGACACGAGGAGTGCGAGAGATGGCTGAGTTGGAATCTGTCGAGAACCATGACGTGATCGTGATCGGTGGCGGTCAAGCCGGGCTGGCAGCCGCATACCACCTGATGCGAGCAGGAGCCGACTTCGTCGTGCTCGATGCCAGCGAACGGACGGGAGACGTGTGGCGGCAACGCTGGGATTCGCTCCGACTCTTTACCCCGGCTCACCACGACGGGCTGCCGGGCATGCCGTTCCCGGCCCCTCCGGGCTCGTTTCCGGCCAAGGATGAGGTCGCTGGCTACCTGAGCCAGTACGTCGACCGCTTCTCGCTGCCGGTCCGCAACGGTGTCCGGGTAACGCGGCTTACACGAGTTGGCAGCCACTTCGAAGTGCTCACGTCGCAGGGATCGATTATTGCCGGAGCCGTGGTGGTAGCTACCGGAGCCAACCAACTGCCTCACGTGCCTGCCTTGGCACAGTCGCTCGATCCTCACATCGGCCAGCTACACAGCCACGCATACCGGTCTCCCGACTCGGTGCCTCCTGGCGAGGTCCTGGTCGTGGGCTTTGGAACCTCGGGCGCAGAAATCGCCGAAGAGCTCGCGCTGGCAGGCCGCACGGTTTCCATCTCCGGAGAGCCCACCTTCCATATCCCCGACCCGGTCCTCAAGGTGGCCGGGGAGCTCTACTGGCACTTCATTCACCGGGTGCTCACCCGCCGGACTCCGATCGGCCGCAAGGCCGCGCCTAAGATAGTGGCCAGTGGCGCACCGCTCATCCGCATCTCGGCGTCACGGGTCGAGGCGGCCGGAGTAAAGCGGGTGCCGCGAGTGGTTTCGGTAACCGAGGGCCGCCCAGTGCTGGCCGACGGATCACTGGTTAACGCCGATGTGGTCGTGTGGTGTACCGGGTACGCCCCGGACTTCTCGTGGATCGACGTGCCAGGGGTCAGTTTCGACGAACGCGGCTGGCCACGGGCGCCATACGGCTTGGTCGAGAACGTGGAGGGCCTCGCTTTCGTCGGCGTCCCGTTCCAGGTAGGGCTGACCTCGGTCCTGCTGGGTGGCGTCGGACGCGATGCCGCCATCGTGGTGGACCGCCTGGTCCAACAGCGGACCTCGAACCGCGGTCCAGTAGCCGAACGCCGCGGCTTCCGGCCTCGCCACGGCTCGCAAGATTCAAGTGAGGATCGAAACGTCTTGAGGTGAATCGTGTTGACGGACCGCCGAAGCCGTGGTCCGGACCTTGGCGCTTGCGGAACGGCGTTCAGGACACAGGTAGGGATTCTAGGTCAAGAACGATGACAACTGGAGGAGGGTGCACCAAGGGGTCTTATGCCGGAACGAACTTCGACCTGACGGCCGTCCTGACCACCTGAGCCTGGAAGCAAGCTAGAGGGGCGGCGCGGGAGGAAGGGACGAGGGGCCCGAGGACCCAAGTCATGCCGGCTCAGCCGAACACGCCTCGGGAGCGGGCGGCAGCCGCCCGGGCCGCGATGCCCTAGAATGCCGGCAGCAAAGAAACCTGCTGCGGCGACTTCGGCATGGCAACTCGAGCTAGGAGGCACGTGCATGGGCGCCCGTTTTGGTGGTCTCGACCGTAATTCCGGGCACGCTGGTTCCGGGCAGGCTGGTCCTTGGCGAGAGAGGTCTTGGCACGGTCGTTCCATGCACGCGGCGGCAACCAGCAAACGTGCTGCGCGAAACGCCTCGCCTGCTGGGTTCGTGTCCGCCCGCGCAACCGTCCTCGCGATGCTCGTACTTGCGGCCTTCTTGGTAGGACCGCCCGCTCGTGCCCAGGGCGATCCGAGTGCCGCGCCCGTAACCTTCACCCTGCCCACCGACGCCGATCGGGCCGCTCACGCCGCACTGGTGCCGGCTGGCCCTCCCGCGCGGCCCGAGGGCGGCTTCGACCTGGTGGCCGTCGAGAACGCCGCGTTGGCGCAGGCCGACATGTTGCCCGCCGAGCTCTGGGAGGTCGACGCCCTCGCCGACGCGCTCGGCGTCGACCCCGAAGCCTCGTTCGACTTCGTGCGAGACCACCTCGCCTTCGATCCGTACTCGGGCGTACTGCGCGGCGCCGCCGGGGCCCTGGCCGCACGCGCGGGTAACGCCTGGGACCGCGCCCTGCTTCTGCGGGCGTTGCTCGAGCACAACGGCCACGTCACCCGCCTGGCTTTCGGCGAGCTCGACGACGCCACCAGCGACACCCTGCTCGCGGCAGCGGTGGACGGTGCCCCGCAACCACTTGCCGATCCGGACCCCGGCAGCGTCACGACCACCAACGTGCAGGCCCTCGCCAAACGGGCGTGGCGCGACCACGCGCTGCTGACGCAGGCCTTGGATGCGTCGGGCGTGCTTGAGACGCTCGGTGCGGCTGGGGGCGCCATGGGCGGCGGCGGCGCTGCCGGCGCCGTCGTGCCGAACCCGCGCGAGGCTCTGCGTTCCCACGTTTGGGTGCAACTAGAGCAGCTCGACGGCACGTGGTTGGACCTCGACCCTTCGATGGTGGACGCCGCCCCGGGGGCCACTCTAACGGCCGTCACTGGCACCGCCGACGAGCTGCCGCCCGAAGCTCAGCACAAGGTGGTCGTGCGCGTGCTGGTCGAGACACTCGAGGACGGCGCGTTGCAGGAGGTGGTCTCGCTCGAGCAGAGCGTGGTGGCTGCCGAAGCCGCCGGCAGCGAGATGTGGCTCTACTTCCAACCAGAGGCGCAGGGCCTCGGTGGAGCGCTCCTCGGGGCGTTGGGCGAGATGAAGTGGCTGCCGGTGCTCTTGGTGAACGGCAAGGCGACGACGGGGACCGCCTTCCCGTTGGGCAGCGGCTCAGACGACTCGTTCGGCAGCTTCTTCGGCGGGGGCGGCGGTGCGCAACTCACGCGTCTGCGGCTCGAGCTTATTGCCAGGGCTCCGGACGGCACCGAGCGCGCCGCCCAGCGCGTACTCTTCGACCGCGTCGACCCAACTCTGCGCGAGGCGGGCGCGGTAACGGCCGAGACCCTGGCGGCGCTGCCGAACGAGGGCACGCCAACAGCCCTGGCGTCTCTCCACCACGTGCTCGTGTCCACCGGCGGCATGAGCCTGCGCGAGCAGGCCATCGGTCGCGCTTTCGCAGCCAACTTCGCCGGTAACGACCTGAAGAGCGAGGACGCCGGCTCGTCCTACCCCCTGCAGGACCTGCTTTTCCCCCTGGCCGTGGCCGACCAGGCGGTAGTGCTGGCCTCGGAGCGGGTGGTTGTGGACGGCATGTCGCGACCCGGCATGCGCGCATACGTGGGTGGTGCGCGGGCCTACGTGGTGTCACTAACGCCGTTCGCGGGCGTGGAGAACGGCACGGCTTCGATCATCGACCTGGCGCTGGACGGCGTGGCGTTCGTGGGCGCAGGAGGTGCCGCCGCCGAGGCGCAACAGCGCCTGTGGTACGGCGTGCTGCAAGGAGCGCTGGAGACGGAGATGACGCTCGCGCGGGCGCGCGCCGTCGATCCAGCTACCGCACAGATGGACAGCGTGAGTCTGCGCATGGGCGAGGCGCTGACCGTCCTGCGGCCGGGTGAGGCCGAAGGTGCCCCAGCAGCAGCCGCCGAACTGCGTGCGGCGTTGCGTGCGGGGGAGATCGCGGTGACCGTGGGCGCCGTGATCCCGTCCGCCGCGTTCTGGGCCATCGAACCCGCCACCGGCGCCAACCGCGCGGTGGTGGAACCGGGGCTGCGCATCGGCTTCATCGGAGGGGGCAACTACACGAACTCCAGCGCCGGCGGCCCGCGCTACGTCATCGACCCCAAGACGGGGAACACCATCGGGCACATCAAAGACGGCACGCATTACCGCTACGGGCGCGCGCCGACAAGCCGTTGCGGCGGCGGCACCGAGTACGTGGTCATCCTCGGGTGCGTCTCGATTCCTGCGAGCATGACGGTGGGGATGGCGAACGCGGTGGTGGTCACGGCGATCGTGTCGTGGGCGATTGCGATACTTGAGTTGGCGCTTTATTAGGGGTTGGGGGTCGTTTGGCGGTGTAGGGGCTTTGCGGTGCTTCAGGAACTTGCCGCGTTTGCGTGGGCGAGGCGGCGTTTGGGCCGGCGATCGCCCGTGTCGTTGACGGGCTCCCGGGCAAAAGCTAGACTTCGTAACGCTGGCGTTAGCGTTGGCGGCATGGGCGGTTAGCTCAGCGGGAGAGCACTCGCTTCACACGCGAGGGGTCACTGGTTCAATCCCAGTACCGCCCACCATACGAATTGGTACAGGGACGCGAAATTGGCGATACCTGCCGCCAGCCTCGCCAGGTATCAAGGGTCAATCCTGGAGTTGGGGCTTAGGAGCCCGTTGAGCCCTCAGTGCTGCTCGATTGCTGAACTCATGTCGAAGGACAGAACCGCCGCGTCGTACTGGTCGGCGTAGAGGTGCTGGTACGTGCGCAGGGTGAAGGCGACGTCGGTATGGCCGAGGCGGCGGCTGACGAGCTTTGGGTCTTTACCTTCGAGGATTAGAAGGCTTCCGCTGGTACGGCGGAAGATGTGCAGGCCGTCGTAGGGAATGCCTGCGGCTTTGCAAATGGCCTCGATGGGTGGGTACACGCGCCAGGTATTCAGGTATGTTCCCAGCTCCGACGCGAATACGATCCCTTGGTCCGCCCAAGTTATGCCGGACTCCCGCTCGGCGCGCTGCTGCTCCCTGTGCGCCTCCAGGACTGTCGCGGTGTCTGCGCCGACACGAATTCGGCGCCGCGCAGCGGCCGTTTTGGGTTCCTGCACGACCAGCGCGCCACCAACCTGCACAACGTTGCGACGCACGTGCACGTCGGCCTCACCGGTCCCGAGGAAGTCGATGTCATCCCAGCGCAAGCCAAGCAGCTCGCCTCGGCGGAGGCCGGCGGTGAACGCAAGGTAGTACATCGCGTAGAAGCGGTGCCCCTTGGCGGATTGGAGGAAGCGGATGACCTGCTCACGGGTGTAGCCGTTCGGGTTCGGTGGTGGGACTCGTGGTCGGCTGATGTCCTCAAGCCAATTGGGGGAAGCCAGGCCCCACCTTCTGCCCTGCTCGAGGACGCTCTTGAGGATGCCCATGATGCGGTGCACGTATGCGGGGGCGACGCCATCTTGTTGTAGGGCGAGACTGAGATCATCGACCTGCATGAGGCTCAGCTTGGCGAGCGGCACCCCGAACAAGGGAGTAAGCTTCGCCGCGGCGTATGCGTAGGCTTGAGCGGTCGTTGGCTTAACGTTGACAGACTTGTGCTCCAGGTAGCGCTTGACGAGTTCCCCTAGCGTCATCGCGGGTGAAAGCATGCTCCGTCCGCCCAGGTGTTGCGAGCGCACCCTTCGGCTTTCGTCGCGCACCGCCGGCTTGGTAGCGCCTGTGTGCGTAGCCCGTCGGCGCCTGCCCGCAGCCGAATGATAGCCGCCCATGTCGGTACCGTCCCACCTTTCGTACGGAAGTTGGCGGATGCCGTCGTTGTGACTCCCACGGGTTCGCTTGGCCATGCGTGTGCTCCTTGCTGGCGAGAGGCTCGCGGTGGCGCCGCGCCGCACGTGCTCGTAGATTCCGATGCAAGTAAGGCATCCACGGCCAGGCTCTCACGAGGCCGGCAGGGTGTACGCTACTTCCGACCAACCCAACCTCTGAACCATGCTCCACCTGACGTGCGGCTGTTCTTCCGCGCCGCCATCCGCGTGTTCGAGGACGCCATGACATAACACCGGCGAAAGCGTAAAGCACGAACCGGCGAAAACGTGGCCTTCTGCTGTGGTGGGCGGCTTCACCTTAGGCGTGAGTTGCTGGTGCGGTCGGTGCCTCGTCATAGCGCCAACCTTGTGAACTGTTGTAAAGGCGCTCGGGCGATATCCGCTTGATGCGATACTCAGTCTCGTCGAGTCAGGTGCGGTTGAGGCCATTCCATGCGTCCAGGAGAGGGTTCGAGCCGAACACACCTATGCTGGATCCGCCACACGGCAGGCTGATTCAATTGCGTGAGCGGCTTCGCCCGGTCGGGAACACCACCTGAGCGGGCTCGGGAGAGCTTCACGGATGTTCGGGCATGGATCCGGAGCCCATCGAATGCGCGCTTGACCGGCAAGTGCTCTCCGGGACGACGCAAATGTGGGGGCCAAGGACTGTGGTGTCCCTAGGGGACGTGCTCCTTCTAATCGTTTTTCATACTTCCAGAATCCAGACGGTTGTGAGGGAAGTCCCGGGACCGATTTGAGATGAAAGCTTACGCGCCGCCATAGCACCTGCCATGGGTTGAAACACCCCTTCACTCGAATCCTGGGGTTTTCGGACTTCCCATCTTGGAGGAGCCACGACTCCCGTTTCTCATCGAGATCTCGCAGAACAACCCGATTAAGAAAGCCTTAGGAACGTCAACAACCATACCCTGTTACGCGAGGCGAGAACGCCGGAAAGTGTTAACACTCCGACCTGTCCAGCAGTTGACCACCAAGCCTTACGCCTCGGCTTCTGTCAACACCCACATGCGCGCGAGCGGAATCTCGACACGCACTTCCTCCGGCAGGCGTTCGTAGTTGTCCTGGATAGCGTCGATAACATCGTCCGCGGTCCAGAGCCGCACCTCGAAGAAGAGTTCGCGGGTACGCCTTAGCACGCTAGTCTTGAAGCCACCCCAGCTCACGAACAGTCCACGGTCGGCGTTGAATCGGCGAAGCACGCCTTGCAGTTCGCGAACGGCGCTCTCCCCTTCGGGGCTCTCGGAGGATTTGACCTGGACGGCCAGGCGCGGTGGGTCGAAGCCCATCGGCCCGCGTCCCGCGACGATGTCGACACCGCCGTCTGCGCCAGCGTCGGTCCTTGCCGTCACGTATCCTTGGGCGGCGAGGATTGCGTCTATGAGGCGTTCGAAGTCCTCTCCTTTGAAGCGGTGAGCGATGCGGGCGCGGATTCGATCGCGCGCCACGACCTGAATGCTAACTTCAGGCTCGGCCTCGGGCTGAGCGTCCCCTGCTTCCGGCAGCGGCGGCTTGGGGGTTGACCTGTCGCCGACCATAGCGCGGATGCGTTCCTCGGCATTGTTGCGCTTGATAGCGCATACGGTCATGAAGGCGCCGAAGGAGTAGAGCAGATCCTGGTCGATGGAAGAGCGGGGCACGTCGGTTCTGAGCCACGTGACCGGCCTTGTGTGGCGAGCGCCAGGTGGATTACCAGGCTGATACTTATACGGTCCTGAGATGCGGCCGAATGCGATGGCGGGTTGGCTCTTCAGCGGCAGCGCTACGAGGTCGTCCTTCTGGATGCGGCTGGCGAATGTCCACAGCTGCCCGGCTCGATTGGTGACAGTCGCCTCGCCGTCATCGGGGTAGGCGGCCCGCAACATGCCCTTGACATCCTCCCGGCTCTTCGCGGTGCTCAAGTCGCCGACGTTTCGGAAGTCGATTGCGACTACGCCACTCTCGATGGCGAAATCCTCGTTCTCGCCGTCGCTCCCTGCTCGTACCATCCAAAGTGCCATGCCGGCAGCATAGCGAGGCTGCCGCGCAACCGGGTTGGAGTACTTCGCTTTCCGGTCGTGGACCGCCCGATGACAACTCAAATGCCCCGGAAAAGGCGACACTCTTATCCCGCGAGTGGCCGTGGGGAACAACCTTCCGCTTGTGCTTCCCGCGAGCGGAAGCAACGGCCAAGCTCTACTGCTGCTCGCCGCTACCTCGAGCTTGGTGTTCGACTTCGCGGCGCGCCAAGCCGTTGGCGGTTCCCACTTGAACTACTTCATCTTGGAGCAGCTTCCGATACCTGGCCCAACGGATATTTCTGATGACGAGGCCCGGTGGGTCATGTGCCATGCCGCGTTCCTTGCAGCGACGGACCTGACATCACTAGCGGCACTTGCATCGTCTGGTACTCCAAGTTGGATTGAGGCGGACCGCTGGAGGCGCCGGGCGTCGCTGGACGCGTACTTCTTCGAACTCTACGGCTTAGGCACGGAAGACGCTGCATCTGTCCTTGACAGCTTCCCGACGCTTGCGCGGCGCGAGCTTCAATCGCTTGGTGAATACCGAACGAAACGGCTCGTTCTTGAGGCCCTATTGGAACGGCCATGGCAGCCCGGAAGCAACAACGTTTGAGGTGAGGAGAGCAAGCTGGTGATGAGCTACTTGCGCTCAATGTCTCTGAACGATGCGATGACTGAGCTACTGGTTCGAAAGTCCCCAAGCTCCGCAACCTCTCGACGCTTAGTTACCTCGAAGGTGCTCAAGACATACGCGACATCGTCTTCACACAGGCCGTAGAGATGGAAGCAGAACGCGTCTAGCTCACTGCGGCGCGCGCTTCGCGAAGTCGGGTCCCAAGCGGCCTGATGGGGGCGACCTCGAAGTATGTCCATCATGAGAGCGTCTGTGCAGACAAGGGCGCCGGCCAGGGATTTAAGGCGTGCAAGTGCCTCGGCGTCTAGGTCCTCACGCCGTGGTATCGGCAACTGCTTCACGATGTAGAAGTTGAACGTCGTGCCGCCAATGCTTTGCCTGGTGATGAAATCGAAGATGAACGAGGACGTTATCGCCGCCAGAACTAGGGCATCGTCGATACTTGCCGAGCCCAGGAACCAAAGCGGCAGCTTGTTGCCGACGGCCACTCGCGGGATAAGCGAGAAGATGGCCGTACGCTCGTCCGTGCTGCGGGCGATGTCGCGGAACCCCAACAACCAAGGCTGCTCCCACCGCCAGA